>JAJUHM010000494.1 GCA_029279925.1 Aquabacterium olei | reverse complement strand
CGTGGCCCCGGCATGGAGCGTGCCGACCTGCTGGCCGCCAACGCCCAGATCTTCACCGCCCAGGGCAAGGCCCTGAACGCTGTGGCCTCGCGCAACGTCAAGGTACTGGTGGGCGGCAACCCCGCCAACACCAACGCCTACATCGCCATGAAGTCGGCTCCGGATCTGCCGGCCAAGAACTTCACCGCCATGCTGCGTCTGGACCACAACCGCGCTGCTTCGCAGATCGCTGCCAAGATCGGCTGCGCCGTGGGCGACATCGAGAAGCTGGCCGTGTGGGGCAACCACTCGCCCACGATGTACGCTGACTACCGTTTCGCCACCGTGAACGGCAAGTCGGTCAAGGACACCATCAACGACCACGACTGGAACGCCAACGTGTTCCTGCCGACCGTGGGCAAGCGTGGCGCCGCCATCATCGCCGCCCGCGGCCTGTCGTCGGCTGCCTCGGCTGCCAACGCCGCCATCGACCACATGCGCGACTGGGCTCTGGGCACCAACGGCAAGTGGGTCACCATGGGCATCCCGTCGAACGGCGAATACGGCATCCCCAAGGAAGTCATGTTCGGCTACCCCGTGACCTGCGAAAACGGCGAGTACAAGATCGTCGAAGGCCTGGAGATCGATGCCTTCTCGCAAGAGTGCATCAACAAGACCCTGGCCGAGCTGCAGGGCGAGCAGGACGGCGTGAAGCACCTGCTGTGATGCCCGGGCTCTGAGTTTCAGAGCCTCTGCAGATCGCACACCAACCGGCCCGTGGCAACACGGTGCCGGTTTTTTGTTGCCCGGGTTTTGTTGCCTGAGGTTGAGGCTGTGCGCAGTGCGTGCAACCCGTCATGCATCAGGGGCAATTTTTGGGCGAGACTGGCGGCATCGCGGCTGACCCGCCCTTCTTGCATCGAGCACAGCACCATGTCGACCCTGACCGCCATCCACCCGCGCCATGCGTTGTTCGGCGCCGAGAAGCCCACGCCGATGCTGCCGGTGTGCGATCACTACGCCGGCGTCGAAGAGCGCATGCGCAAGAGCCTCGCGCTGCAGGCGGAGATGGCCGAGGAGGCGGGACGGCCTGTGTTCGACGTGACTCTGGACCTGGAGGACGGGGCGCCAGTGGGCGGCGAGCACGAACACGCCTCGCTGGTGGCCGAGCTCGTGGACAGCACCGCCAACGTTCACAACCGGGTGGGCGCCCGTGTGCACGACTACCGTCACAAGCGCTTCGAGGACGACATCGACACGCTGATCGCCCGCGCGGGCGAGCGGCTGGCCTACATCATGGTGCCCAAGCTGGCCAACGTGGACGACGCCCGCGGGGCCATCGAGGCCATCCGGCAGGCCCGGGTCCGCCACAATATCGGGCGGGCGCTGCCGGTGCACGGCCTGATCGAAACCCACAAGGCCGTGCAGCAGGTGGCAGAGATCGCGGCGCTGCCCGGCCTGGAGTCGCTGTCGTTCGGATTGATGGATTTCGTGTCGGATCACCGTGGTGCGGTGCCCGCCTCGGCCATGAGCGTGAAAGGTCAGTTCAGCCACCCCCTCGTTGTGCGGGCCAAGCTGGAGATCTCGGCCGCGTGCCACGCCGCCGGCATCACGCCCTCGCATTGCGTGGTGACGGAGTTCAAGGACAGCCGGGCGCTGAGCGAAGCGGCAGAGAAAGCCACGCGGGAGCTGGGCTACACGCGCATGTGGAGCATCCATCCCGACCAGATCCCGGTGATCGTGGAGGCCTTCGCGCCGGTGACGGCCGAAGTGGACGACGCCATCGAGATCCTGACGGCGGCGCAGGCCGCGCACTGGGCGCCCACGGCCCACCGCAAGGTGCTGCACGACCGCGCCAGCTACCGGCATTACTGGCACGTTCTGGAGCGGGCCTGGCTGACCGGACAGCCGCTGCCGGCCGACATCGAAGAGGCGTTTTTCGGCGCGTGATGACCACAAACCGCGCGGTGTGCGCACAGCCTCCCGGTTCAGCATGCCCGTCACGCGCCTGAGCGAGCCGGCAGGTCTGCCATCCGACCTGGTCTGGCGGATGGCAGGGTCCGAGGTCGGCTCATGGCGATGGGAGGACGACGACCTGCTGCTTCGGCTGGCCGTCGGCGCAGTGCATGGCACGCTGGACGCAGGACACGCCCCGACCGACGGGCACCTGCTGCCGCTGTGGGTGCGATGCGAAGGCGTCGCCGCGTCGGTGGCGCTGCCCGAGCATGGCGGCGCCCTGGGCGACGGACAGGTCGACCTCGGCGGTCACGTCCTCCGTGAGCTCCCCGTGCCCGGCGCGGTGACCGCGCCGGAAGGGGGCGAGTTGTGCCTGACGTTGACGTGGCGCCAGGGCATGCACGCCGCCCTGCGGTGCCGCGCGGTAAAGGTGGTGCCGGATGCGAGCAGCCGCTTGATCGAGTCCTGGGCCTGTTGAGGGCACCGTCGACGGAGGTCTGCGTCGAGCGGCCTCAGGCTTCGAGCCCGGCGGCACGCAAGCGCCGCCACAGCGTCGTCCGGCTGATGCCGAGCAGGGCGCACATCTGGCTGCGGTCGCCTGCACAGGCCTCCCATGCCTCGAGCAGCTCCTGCTGGTTGGCTGCCGGGACGGCACCGCGTGAGCGCGGCAGTGCCGCCCAGGCCGGCGACGTGGACGGCTCCGCCCT
>JAJUHM010000493.1 GCA_029279925.1 Aquabacterium olei | reverse complement strand
GTTACGCCACGGCCGCCGTCCCGGAGCGACGGGTCTGGGCGCGGACGATGCGCTCCATGGTGCGCAGCGAACGCTCACCCAGCGCCAGCGCCGTGTCCACCCACACTTCCGTGATCCGCATCAGTTCGTCGTAGCTGACCGGCTGGGCGATGTCGCGCACGGCGTTGAGCGCCAGGTGCGCATGGGCCGCACGCTGCTGCTTTTCCAGCAGCTCCTGCACGGCGGCCTGACCCTCGCCGCGCGGCACCAGCATGTCCACGATGCCCATCCGGTGCAGCTCCGCGGCGTCGTACAGGTCGCCGCTGAGGATCATGCGCTCGGCCTGCTGCGGCGAGATCCGCTTGCACAGGAACGAGTACGCGCCCATGCCCGGGAACAGCCCGAACAGCACCTCGGGCAGGCCCATCTGCACGCCTTCCTCGGCCACGATCGTGTGGCAGGCCAGCGCCAGCTCCATGCCGCCGCCGAGGGCGTCGCCCTGGACCAGGGCGATGGTGCGGACGTCTCCGCCCAGGCCATTGTGGATATGGTGGACGCCGTCCACGCAACGGCGGGCATAGGCCAGCAGATGCTCGCGGTTGTTGTCCTTGATCAGGCGGGCGAACAGGTCCAGGTCGCCGCCGAGATTGAACGCCGGGGCGTCGGAGGCCAGGACCAGGTGCCGCAGGCGGCCCGGACGACGCTGGTCGTCACGCAGGGTGATGCTGGTGAGGTAGCTCCACATCTCGTCCATGAGGGCGGTCCGGAAGCATGGCCGGATGCCGGGGGCGTAGTCCGAATGCATGTACAGCCAGTGGGTCGCCCCGGTCGGGTCGGCCTCGACCCGCATGGTCGGAAAGCGATGGCTGCGCTGCAGTTTTTCGATGGTGCTCATGGCTGATCCCCTCTGGATCCCGTCTGGGCGAGGATGGGGGACGGGCGGGAACGTCCACCCACGGCCCGATCCTACACCCCGACTACGGGGTGTCCATCACAGGGGGAGGGGGGCTTCCGACACGGTGCCCGGGCCATGACACGGGCAATACTGAGCGGTTTCAGGCGCGTTTTTCGGCGTCGCGCAGTTCCTTGCGCAGGATCTTGCCGACGTTGCTCTTCGGCAATTCGTCGCGGAACTCGACGTACTTGGGCTGCTTGTAGCCGGTGAGGTTCTCGCGCGCCCAGGCCTTGATCTGTTCGACGGTCAGGTCGGGATCCTTGCGCACGATGAACAGCTTGACCGCTTCGCCGGACTTCTCGTCCGGCACGCCGATGGCGGCGCACTCGAGCACGCCAGGCATCGCGGCGATCACGTCCTCGACCTCGTTCGGGTACACGTTGAAGCCGGACACCAGGATCATGTCCTTCTTCCGGTCCACGATGTACACGTAGCCTTTCTCGTCCATCCGCGCCATGTCGCCGGTGTGCAGCCAGCCGTCGGCGTCAATGGCCTTGGCCGTTTCCTCGGGACGCTGCCAGTAGCCCTTCATCACCTGCGGCCCGCGGATGCACAGCTCGCCGCTCTCGCCGATCGGGAGCATGTTGCCGTTGTCGTCCTTGATGCAGGCGTCGGTGGACGGGATCGGCAGGCCGATCGAGCCGTTGTACTCCTGCAGGTCCATCGGGTTGATGCAGGCCGCGGGCGAGGTCTCGGTCAGGCCGTAGGCCTCGACCAGGGTGCAGCCGGTCACCTTCTTCCAGCGTTCGGCCACCGCCCGCTGCACCGCCATGCCGCCACCCAGGGTGAGGTGCAGGTGCGAGAAGTCCACCTGGTCGAAGCCGGGCGTGTTGAGCAGGCCGTTGAACAGGGTGTTGACGCCGGTCAGGCAGGTGAACGGGATGCGCGCCAGTTCCTTGACGAAGCCAGGCATGTCGCGCGGATTGGTGATCAGGTGGTTGGTGGCGCCGAACTTCATGAACACCAGCCCGTTCGCGGTCAGCGCGAAGATGTGGTACAGCGGCAGCGCGGTGATGATGATTTCCTCACCGTAGCGGATGTTGGTGCCGATCCACGCCGCGGCCTGTTGCATGTTGGCCACCAGGTTGCGATGGGTCAGCATCGCGCCCTTGGCCACGCCGGTGGTGCCGCCGGTGTACTGCAGGAAGGCGATGTCCTGCGGGTCTATCGAGACCTCCGGCAGCTCGTGCTTGCGTCCGGCGGCGAGCGCGTCGCGGAAGCGGATGGCGCCGGGGATGTCGTAGTCCGGCACCATCTTCTTCACGTGCTTGAGCACGAAGTTGACGATCGGCCCTTTCGGGAGGCCGAGCATGTCGCCCAGGCCGGTGGTGATCACGTGCCGGAGCTGGGTGTCCGGCAGCACTTCCTGGACCACGTGGGCGAAGTTGTCGAGCACCAGGATCGCGCTCGCGCCCGAGTCCACCATCTGGTGCCGCAGCTCGCGGGGGGTGTACATCGGGTTGGTGTTCACCACCGTCAGGCCCGCGCGCAGGATGCCGAAGGTGGCGATGGGATGCTGCAGGCAGTTCGGCAGCATGATCGCCACGCGGTCGCCCTTGCGCAGCTTGAGCTCGCCGAGCAGGAAGGCGGCGAACTGGCGGCTGAGTACGTCGAACTCGGCGTAGGTCAGGACCTTGCCGAGGTTGGCGAAGGCGGGGCGGTCACGGTACTGCTCCAGCGAGGACTGCAGCACGGCGACGATGGAAGGGTAGGCGT
>JAJUHM010000492.1 GCA_029279925.1 Aquabacterium olei | reverse complement strand
GGGGGTCGTTGTCGGCGGTGCGGTAAAGCTGGTCGAAGAGGCGGAACTGGCGGGGCGAGGTGTCCTGGAATTCGTCGATCAGGGCCACCGGATACTGGGTGAGGATGCGTTGCCTGAGCCGCTCACCATGTGAGCCAGACAGGGCCTGATCCAGCCGATCAACCATGTCGGCAAAGCCGAACTGCGCCGTCTGGCGCTTGAGGCGCCTGAGGCGCGCGTGCACGGTGGCCGCCGCATGCAGGCGTGCGGCGCTGCCCGGTGCTGGCAGTCGCTGCAACTCGCCCAGCAGTTGCTCGGCATCGGAGAAGACCGGCGGCACGTCGATGGGCCCGGCCTTGCTGCCTCGGGCGTCCAGGAGGCCTTCGGGCGTCAGTCGCCGGGCGCCCGTCGCGAGCTCCTTGAAGTCGAGCGCGATCGGTTCCGGTGCATCGGCCCAGTCCTGCAACAGCGTCATCCACTTGTCGACCGAGTCGGCGCGCAGCTTGTTGCCGTTCCAGTCCTTCTTGTGCTCGCTCAGCTGGGTGGCGAACCACCCGCGCAGCCACCGGACACGCTCGGACCAGCCGGCCCGCAGGCGGTTGACCGTGTCGGCCCATTGCTGGTGTTCGGTTGCCATCACCTGCTGCAAGGACAGGGCGGCAACAGACGCCTGCGGAGGATCGGCCAGCAGCGCCTTCATGTCCTCAGCCAACGCATCGACACCTGACCAGATCGCCAGCACGCGGTCCAGCCCTTCACCTTGCAGAGGGTAGACCTGCTGGCGCCAGTAGTCCTGCACGGCCTCGGTCAGCAGCCGCGCCTCATCGGCCACGAGGGTCTCGTCGAACAGGTTGCCACTGTCGAAGGCGTGTTCGCGCAGCATGCGCTGACACCAGGCGTCGATGGTGTGCACGGCAGCCTCGTCCATGCCCTCGGCAGCCATCGCCAGCCGCCACGCCGCGGCCTGGCGCTCAGTGCCATCCGGGTAGGCCGCCATCAGCTCGCGCAGCAGGCCGTCGTGGGCAGCCGGCTCCAGTTCGCCGCGGAAGCAGCGTGCGGCCTCGATCAGGCGCGCGCGGATGCGATCGGACAGCTCGCGGGTGGCAGCCCGCGTGAAGGTCATGACCAGGATCTCGCCGGGGCGCAGCGGACGCGGGTGGGCATCGGCCCCACCGTGGCCCAGCACCAGACGCAGATAGAGCGCGGCGATCGTCCAGGTCTTGCCGGTGCCCGCGCTGGCTTCGATCAGGCGGCTGCCCCAAAGGGGAAAGCGCAGCGCGTCCAGGTTCTGGCTGGTGCTCATGCCGGGGCGTCCTCGGAAGACGGGTTTGATACGGACATGGATGGGTGCATCGGCGTGGGATGAGGGCACCAGGCCACATGGTCGGTGACCCAGTCGGCCAGGCGGCGATACAGGGCCTCGCACACGGTTTCGTAGCGGGGGTCGCTGGACAAGGTGTCGTAGTCGGGGAAAAGGCGGGCCAGACACGGATCCTGCTCCACCTCGCCCCGACGGAACTTCGCACCTTCGTACGCTTCTTGCGCCTTGCCCTTGTCGCTCACCTCGGCCAACCCGGTCTCGAGGGCCGCAGGCAGGGGCGCGCTCAGGCCCTCGCGCCACAGGTCGATCAGGGCGGCCAGATCGGCCCGGGCCTGGTCGGTGCGTATGGGGTGGATGAACACAGTGGCATCACTGCCCACGAGGCGGCCGCCCAGGTGCACGCCACACGCTGCAGCCGCCAGGCTGCGCACCCAGGCACCGAGCAGCTTCTTCGCGCGGGGCGGCCCCTTCTCGATGTCGTCCATCAGGCGACCTGGATCGAGCGCGAGCCAGGCCGCATGCACCGGCTCATCGGGTGCGGCCGCGCCATGAACGGCCGAGACCTCCGGGTGTGCCCCCAGGTGGTGGAGCTGATCCAGCCAGTCGGCCAGCACCACGCCGTGGTGCTCGACCTGCACCCGCTGCCGTGGCGCAGGCTCGGACCAGGCCTCACGCAGCGCGTACCAGGCTGCCAACGCGGGCAGCACCTGATTGCGCAGGGCCGCCGCCTGGCGCTCACCCAGCCCGCCCATGGGCAAGCGGCCTGCACGGCGAATGCGGGCGATCTGGGCGTCGACGCGGGCGGCCAGCATGACGGCCGCTGCTTCGCCCCGAGCCGCCCCCACTTCGACCACCACGTCCTTGAGCAGCCCATCGGCCAGCTGGTGGTTCTCCAGGCCGTCGAGGGCGAAGGTCTCTTCGTCTTCGCCCAGGTCGGCCAGCTCGTCGAACACCACATTGAGGCGCTGGCGGAAGAAGGTGCCGACCGGGCGGCGGATGAAGCTCGTGAGCTGAGCCAGGGTCAGCGGCACATGGGGATCGGGCTCGAACGGAGGCAGCGGCGGAATCGGCGCGGCCGGCGCTGCGGCCATGGCCGATGCATCGACCGTCTGATCGGATGGTCCGTCTTCGGCCACACCCGGCCCCGGCAGCTCGTCCATCGCCAGGGGCGCGTCGTGCGCGGCCCGCCATTCGCGTGCGTGGGTGAACAACGGGGAGTCCACTTCGAAGTAGCGGCGGCTGAATGGCTGCAGCGGATGCTCGGTCGTGCGGTCGCGCAGCAGCTGACGGCGCGCCACGAGATCGGCTTCTTCCTCTGCCAGCCACCCGGCACCGAGGTAATCGCGCAGCT
>JAJUHM010000491.1 GCA_029279925.1 Aquabacterium olei | reverse complement strand
GCGACAAGCACGGCAACGCGGTGCATCTCTTCAGCCGCGACTGCTCGTCGCAGCGCCGACACCAGAAGCTGGTCGAGGAGGCTCCCGCGCCGGGCGTGCCGGCCCGCAAGATCGACGCGGTGGCGCGCTCGGCCGCCGAGATGCTCCGCCGCGCCGGCTACGCCGGCGCCGCGACCTGCGAGTTCCTGATGGACGGGCGCCAGGAGTTCTACATGCTCGAGGTCAACACGCGCGTGCAGGTCGAGCACCCGGTGACCGAGCTCGTGACCGGCATCGACATCGTCCAGATGCAGATCCGCGTGGCCGCCGGCGAGAAGCTGCCCTTCACGCAACGCCAGATCGAATCGCGCGGTCACGCCATCGAGTGCCGCATCAACGCCGAAGACCCGGTCAAGTTCATCCCGTCGCCGGGCCGCATCACGATGTGGCACCCGCCGGGCGGCCCCGGGGTGCGCGTCGATTCGCACGCCTACACGAACTACTTCGTGCCGCCCAACTACGACTCGATGATCGGCAAGATCATCGTGCACGGTGACACCCGCGAGCAGGCCCTGGCCCGCATGCGCACCGCGCTGTCGGAAACCGTGGTCGAAGGCATCCAGACCAACATCCCGCTGCACCGCGAGCTGATGGTCGACGCCAAGTTCATCGAAGGCGGCACCGACATCCACTACCTCGAAAACTGGATGGCCGCGCGCAAGCGCTGATGGGCCCTTCCTCGCCACACCGACATGCCCCTGTTTGAACTCACCCTGCTGGCCAAGGAGGCCGAAGTCGACACCCTGAGCGATGCGCTCATGGAGGTCGAGGCCCTGTCCGTCTCGGTCGAAGACGCCGATGCCGACACCGAGCATGAAGAGGCCCTGTGGGGTGAGCCCGGCATGCCGGTGCCGCGAGAGGCATGGCAGCGCTCGACGATCAAGAGCCTGTTCCCGAGCGAGGCCGAGGCGCTGGAAGCCGTCACGCTGATCCTGGCCCAGGAATGGGCCGCCGACATCCACGTCCAGGGTATCCAGCCCGTGGACGAGCAGGACTGGGTGCGCCTGACCCAGTCGCAGTTCCAGCCCGTGCCCATCACCGACACGTTCTGGATCGTGCCGACCTGGCACGAGGTGCCGGCCGCTGCCACCGTGGCGATGCGACTGGACCCGGGCCTGGCCTTCGGCACCGGCACCCACCCGACCACCCGCATGTGCCTGAAGTGGATCGCGCAGAACGCGTCGGCCTACCAGGGCCAGACCGTGCTCGATTACGGCTGCGGCTCGGGCATCCTGGCCATTGGCGCGCTGCTGCATGGCGCAAAGTGGGCCGATGCGGTCGACATCGACCCGGCCGCGGTCGAGGCCACGCTGGCCAACGCCGAAGCCAACGTCGCCCATCTGAAGGACGCCAACGGCGCCCTGCCGCTGCTGGTCGGCCTGCCCGATCTGGTGGGCGAGGCGAAAGGCGCCTACCCGGTGGTGCTGGCCAACATCCTGGCCACCCCGCTGAAGATGCTCGCGCCGCTGCTGGCCGGCCATGTGGCGGCCGGTGGCCATCTGGTGCTGGCCGGCATCCTGGCCCGCCAGGAACAGGAACTCAAGGACGCCTACGCCGAGGTCGGCCTGCAGTTGCAGGTCGCCAACGCGGAAGAGGGCTGGATCCTGATGACCGCCTGCAAGGCGGCGTGAATCCGGCCAAAACGGTGGCATAAACGAAGGCGTCATGAGCCTCGCCACCCGTTGCACCCACTGCGGCACCATCTTCAAGGTCGTTCAGGACCAACTCAAGGTCTCTGAGGGCTGGGTGCGCTGTGGGCGCTGCAACGAGGTCTTTCACGCGATCCCGACGCTGTTCGACCTCGACACCGAACCGCCCCCGCCGCGCAGCACGCCGGCCCGCCCCGCCGCTTTCCCTGCTGGCAGCAGCGCGGCGGCCACGCCCGCAACCGCGCCCCCGACGCAGGCTGCGCCCTTCCAGGAAGCCGAAGACCTGCCGGCCTTCCTCACCCGGCGCAGCGCAGACACCGCCCCACCGGCGTTCGAACCCACGGAGCCTGCTGGCATCGTGGCCGACCTGCCCGCCGACGTCACGGCGCCGCCACCCGACACCGTGCCGCCCACCTGGCCGGCCGCAGACGAGCTGTTCGAGCAGCCCATGCCCTGGCGCGACACCCCGCGCTTCGAGGCGGCCCCGCCCGAGCCACCTCCACGCCCCGCCGCCACCGATTTCGAACTGGACACCGCGGTGGCCCTGGTGCCGGATGCCGATGCGCCCGCCGACGAAGCCGGGCCCGCACAGGCCGCCCCAGCCGACATGGTCTCCACAGCCGAGGCGGCCACGCGGGGTCCGCGTGACGACGACGAGGTTCCGCGCACCGACGAGTCCGACGCGCTGGATTCGCGCTTTCTGATGCCCTCGCGCAGCGACCGCAAGGCGGCCTTCCGCCGGCGGCACGGCCCCGAATTCGCCGACGCCCAGTTCCCCAACGACGCCCTGCTGGATCTGGACGACGAATGGGGGCTGTCGGAACCGGCCCTGTCCGACGAAGCCCAGGACCTGCCCGCAGCGGCGCCGTCGCAGCCAGCGCCGGCTGCGTGGCGGGAGGGCGTCGAGCCCGCGGCGCTTGCCGGCGAAACGCTGGAGCCGTCCACACCCCGCACCGGGGCCGAGGCGCTGTC
>JAJUHM010000490.1 GCA_029279925.1 Aquabacterium olei | reverse complement strand
CGGCCATGAAGGGCCGCGCCCTGACGGGCGAGGCCAGCGTGCCCCAGATCCCGGAGCTGGGTGAACGGGGCCAGACCCGGGCGCTGCGCTTTTTCGACACGCTGAACGCCCACCTGGCCGACCGCGATTTCGTGGCAGCCGACCACTTCACGCTCGCGGACATCACCGCCGTGGTGCTGGTCGACTTCGCCCGCATCATCCGGTTCAAACCCGGTGAGGCGCACCCGCATCTGGCCCGGTGGCGCGCAGCGCTGGCCGAGCGCCCCAGCCTGAAAGCCTGAACATGATCGACCTGTACACCGCCTCCACCCCCAATGGCCACAAGGTGTCGGTGGCACTCGAGGAACTGGGCCTGCCGTACACCGTGCACGCGATCGACCTGGCTGCGGGCGAGCAGAAGCAGCCCTGGTTCCTCCAACTCAACCCGAATGGCCGCATCCCCGTCATTGTCGACCGCGAAGCCGGCGACTTCGCGGTATTCGAATCGGGCGCCATTCTGGTCTATCTGGCCGAAAAGACAGGCCGCTTGATGCCCAGCGACCCGCAGGGCCGATCGCGCGTCTTGCAATGGCTGATGTTCCAGATGGGCGGCGTGGGGCCCATGATGGGCCAGGCCAATGTGTTCTTCCGCTATTTCCCCGAGAAGATCCAGCCCGCCATCGACCGCTACCAGAATGAATCCCGGCGCCTGTTCGAGGTGCTGGACGGCCAGCTTGCACGCACTGAATGGCTGGCTGGCCCCGACCTGTCGATCGCCGACATCGCGAACTGGTGCTGGGTGCGTACGCACCGCTGGTCGGGCGTGTCGGTCGACGGGCTGCCGCACCTGCAGCGCTGGCTGGATGCCATGAAGGCGCGGCCGGCCTGTCAACGGGGCGTGGCTGTGCCCGTCAAGGTAGAAAGCCTGGTGCAGGACGACAAGGGCTCGGCCGCCTTCATCGAACAGGCGCAGAAGATGGTGCAGCGGTGAGGTGAATCACCCCTCGACCGGCGGATGCCTTGCGCCTTCGGGCGGGGCACCGTCCGTGGCATCGTGCACCACACGGTTGCGTCCCTGGTCCTTGGCACGATAGAGCGCCGCGTCGGCACGCGCCAGCCAACGCGTCAGGCTCAGCTCCCGCCAGTCGAACTGCGCCACACCGATGCTCACGCTCACGCGCAGGGGTTTGCCGTCCACCATGAGCCGAGCCTCGCTTACGGCACGGCGGATGCGCTCGGCCAACGCACCCGCCTGGGCGACATTTGCGTTGGGAAGCAGCACCACGAACTCCTCGCCGCCCATGCGGGCCAAGGTGTCCATGTTGCGGATCTGCTGCTGCACCACCTGGGCAAAGTTCACCAGCACGGCATCGCCCGTGACATGCCCGTGCTGGTCGTTGATGCCCTTGAAGTGATCCAGATCCAGCATCAGCAGCGACAGGTCATTGCGGTAGCGCAGGGCGCGCTGCATCTCGACCTCGGCCACTTCAGTGAACGCAAGACGGGTGGCGGTGCCAGTGAGGACATCGGTTCGGGCGGCCTGCTCGGCGACCTCCTTCTGATGACGCAGCTCGCGGGTGGCCTGCTCGATGCGGTACTGCAGCTCCTCCTGGGTGGTGGCGATCCGGCCGATCATCACGTTGATGCCCAGCGCCAGCGGACGCAACACCCCGCTGCGATGGATGTCCACCCGCTCGTCGAGATCGCCCTGGCCCACGCGGGCAACCACATCGTTGATCAGCGTGATCTGGGCCGTCACGCGCGAAGCCAGCAAGGTCGCGAGCCCGCCGGCAAGCAACAGCCCCCCCGCCGCCGTCACGAGCGACCAGAGCAACAGCTCCTTCTGCTGCTGCGCCAGCGTCTCCATCGACATCTCGAGCACCGCGTGCCCCACCAGGCGAGAGCCCGGACCGTAAGCCAGGCCAGCCGAAGGCGTCGGCGTGTACAGGTCGTCCACCGGGCCGGCCGTCGGGTAGATCGGCTGCACGATGCGCAGCTCGTCGGCCACCTGCACGTCCAGCAGCGAGCCCTGAGGCGCAGGACTGGCCGTCAACTGACCGGCCGATGCCAGCAGTTGCCCCTGTGCGTCATAGACCGCCACGCCGCGCAACTGCTTGTCGTTGCGCACGGCCGCCTCGGTCAGTCTGACCAGGCCCTCCCGGTCGCCGGCAAACACCATGAACTCCGCCGCGCTGCCCAACTGCCGCGCCGACGCGACACCGCGATCCTGCAAGGCATCGGCCATGCGCTCGCCATAACGAAAAGCGAATCCGGCCACCAGCATGGCAATCACCAGCATGGCTGGCAACGCCGTGGCCACCCACAGACGCGCCCGGATGCCACCCAACTTCAAGCTCACCGTGAGCCCTCCTGTCGCCGGATGAGTTCGGCCAATGCAACAGGCTCCGGCACATCCAACCCCAAGGATCGGCACACCTGTTCATTGGTCGCGATCATGAAACTGTCTGCCAGCCGGGAAGCCGGCCAGTTATGGGCTTGTGGTGCGTTCTTCAACATGGATGCCACCTGCCGCCCGACCTGGGCCGGGCTTGCATACAGACCAAGGGCCGCCCCGGACCGTACCAGAGCAGGTGAATAGGCGATCACCGGAATGCGCTGCCTGTATGCGGCAATCAGGACCCGCTGTAGCGCCCCAGCGTCGGCCACCTGCACGTCCAGCAGCGAGCCCTGAGGCG
>JAJUHM010000489.1 GCA_029279925.1 Aquabacterium olei | reverse complement strand
TTCAACGTGTACCCGAACGAAATCGAGGACGTCGTGGCCATGCACCCGCAAGTCAAGGAATGTGCGGCCGTGGGCGTGCCCGATGAGGTCGCTGGCGAACGGGTGAAGGTGATCGTCGTGCCGCGCGACCCGGGGCTGACGAAGGAGGCCGTGGTCGAGCATTGCCGCCAGTACCTGACCGGCTACAAGATCCCGCGCATCGTCGAATTCCGCCACACCGAGCTGCCCAAGACCCCGGTCGGGAAGATCCTGCGACGCGAACTGCGCTAATCTTTCCGCATGAGCATCCCCGCACAGTACAGCTTTGTTCACCGTCTCCGCGTTCGCTGGTCCGAGGTGGACGCGCAGCAGGTCGTCTTCAACGGGCACTACGTGACCTACCTGGACGTGGCCATCAGCGAGTACTGGCGGGTGATCGGGCTGCCTTACCCTGAAGGGCTGCAGCACGTTCAGGGCGACCTCTACATGCGGGCCAACAGCCTGCAGTACCACGCGCCGGCGCGGCTGGATGACTGGCTGGATGTCGGCGTGCGCTGTGACAAGGTCGGCAACAGCTCGATCACGGTGGGCTGGGCGATCTGGGCGCAAGGGCGCCTTCTGGTGACCGGCGAGGCGGTGTACGTCTTCACCGACCTCGCCACGCGCAAGCCCGCGGCGGTGCCCGACAGCTTGCGTGAGCAGATTGCCGCGCATGCGGCCGAGCGGCCTGTGCACGCCGTCAAGGCGGGCAGTTGGCAGGAGGTGGGCGAGGCGGCCCGGGCTGTTCGCCTGGCGGTGTTCGTCGGCGAACAGGGCATCCCCGAATCCGAAGAGTGGGACGACGATGACCCGGGCGCCATCCATGTGGTGGCCACCAACCTCGCGGGCCTGCCGCTGGCCACTTGCCGCCTCATATACCTGGGACAGGAGCCGGTTACGTCCAAGATCGGGCGCATGGCGGTTCTGCGCAGCAGCCGGGGCATCGGACTGGGGCAGCTGATGCTGGAAAGCCTCATCGGTCAGGCACGCGAACGGCAGATCCGGCAACTGGCCCTGCACGCGCAGGTCAGCGCTCAGGGCTTTTACGCCCGGCTGGGTTTCATTCCCGAAGGCCCTGTGTTCGACGAGGTGGGCATTCCCCACCAGCGGATGACGCTCGCGCTCTGAGCGGGGACACGCGGAAGCCCGCGAACCGGGCTCGGATGGTCAGGCCAGAGGGCGAGCCTTCGCGGGTTTGATGAGGTTGCGAGCTCGGTTCTTTTTGGCCGGCAGTGGGGCGCTGGGCGTCAGTGCGTGCTGGTCCTGCTCCGAGACCTCGCTGCTCTCGAACGCGTCCTCCTGCCGCAGCGCGGGCGGTGGCAGTGTGGCATTCAGCCGAGCCACGTCGGCCGGGGCCATGGTGTGACGGGGCGGCCAGTTGCGCAGCGTCACCCTGCGCAGCAACGCCATGCCGGGCTTGCCCGTGAAGGTGCGCTCCAGCACGTGCGTGACGAGCCGCTTGTTCACGCGCTCGGTGATGACCAGCGTCGAGCAGCGTGTGCCATACGCACCATCGTCGGAGCGGATGAAGGCCGACGACAGCAGGCGCTCCCACTCTTCCGACACCCCGGTTCGGGGCAACTCGGTGTCGGCGGGGCGGGTGGGGTCGGCCAGTGCCTCGAACAGGCGGTTGGCGAGGTCATCGCTGTCCATGGACGCGGGGATGGCGGCCTTCATGGCGGCCTTCAACCTCTGGACCTTGGGCCAGGGCGTGTTCAGGCTCGCGTTGGACAGGCCGAACAGCCCTTTCTCCAGCCGCTGAGGAAAGAGCTTCTGGTTGTTCAGCCAGAAACACTCGCCCTGTGCAAAGTCGAGCGCCAGCATGTTGAAGCCGTTGTAGCCGCTCATGGCGAGGCGCGGCCACAGCATCTGCATGTCCATGTCCCCCCGGAGCCACTGCGGCACGATGAGTCCACGCGAAGGGGCGTCCGGATCCAGGGTCTTGGGATTGCGCACGTTGGTCACCAGGCCCAGGCGGCCCGAGGCGGTCAATCCCAGCCAGGTGCCGCCGGCTTCCAGATCCCGGCCGCCGAGGATGGCGGGACCACCGCCTTCAGGCTCCCACCAGCCGAGCCGCGCGCTGGGGCGCGCCATGAACTCGTCACGGTTGGCGGCCAGCACAAACGGGAATCGGCTGCTTTGATCCAGGGCCAGTGCAACCAGGCACATGCAAAACCTCGTACTGCTTCAATCGAGTGAGTCGGGCGCGCGCACCGGCGCGAAAGACTCTGTGTGGCGAACGGACACGAGCGCCTCGGGCCAGGCAGACAGCAGGTGCGCCAGCGTGGCCTCCACCGCTGCGGGCACACCGTCAGGGTGGTGGTAGACCTCCATCCAGGTGGCATCCTGTCCGGGCAAGGCATCGGTGCGCGCCATCAGCGCGGCCTCGAGTCCCGGGTGTGCCTGCATGGCGGCGGACTGCAGCGCCTGCACGTGACGCAACATGCCCGCCGCCTGCTGTGCAGGGCTCACGCGGTAGTACACGTACAGGGAGCGGGGGCCAGGCAAGGTGGACACGGCAGAGGACGGGCGCGGCGGCTCGTGGGGATGCGAGGAGCGTACCGCAGGAAGCACAGCTGCCTGAGGCGATCCGCCTCACCGGCAAGAAACGTGCGGGCGATTCCCGTTAAGGAATGCGCGGCCCACCGGATTTGGCGT
>JAJUHM010000488.1 GCA_029279925.1 Aquabacterium olei | reverse complement strand
CCTGCACCCAGGTGTTCCAGCGATGGCGGGCCGCGTCCAGCCCCGCGCGCGCCTGCCGGACCCAGTCCGGCGCCATGCGCGCCAGCGTGCCGGGCGCTTGTCCGGTCGGGGGCTCCAGCAGGCGTCGCGGCCGCTCCACCCGATCGGGTGCGACCGCCGCGGTCGGGTCCACGCGCACCCAGCCCTGCCCGGGCGACCACACCTCCGCCCAGGCATGCGCATCGCGGTTGCGGACCTCGTACCACCCGTCGACCGGGTTGCGCTCTGCGCCTTGAAAGCCCGTCACCACACGGGCCGGAATGTCCATCGCACGCATCACGACCACGAAGGCCGCCGAGAAGTGCTCGCAGAAGCCCGCCTTCCGATCGAGCCAGAACGTGTCGATCGGATCAGGCAAGCGGCCGTCGCGGTCCGGTTCGTCCGCGCCCGGTGCGAGGGTGTAGCGAAACCCCGCGGTGCCAATGTGGCGCAACACCGCCTGCACGGCGCGGCCCGTCTCGCCCGGCTGCAGACCCTGTGCGCGACGGAACTGCATCGCCCACGCCACCGTCTGGCTGGCGTGGCCCTCTGGCAGGGCAACCCAGGTCTGCAGCAACGGATCGCCTTCACGAATGAGCGGTTGCCAGCGCGGCAGGGCTTGCGCGCTGAAGGTAAGGCGTTCCTTGCGGGGGCGGGCCACGCTCCAGTGCGGGCCCGTGTGCCGCACCGCGATGCCGGGATCGGGGGCCGTCACCCGGGCTTCGGTCGTGCCGTCGAGCAAGGGCAGTTGGCGCAAGGCCTGCGGTTCCAGGGTGAGGGTGTAGCGCCACGCGGGTTGCGCCGGAGCGGGCGCCATGGTCGGGTGCCATCGCTGCGGCGCCTCGTCGGGCAGGGTGCGCCACTGACGACCGTCGAACAGATCGAGCACCGGGCCGCGGAAGTAAAGGCTGCGAGGCGGGGGAACCGGACCACTGAACTGCAGCCGCATGGCGATGCTGTCGTCCTGGGCCAGTTCGGCCACGTGGCCCAGTTCCATGCGGTCGGACAAACCGGTGCGGGCCATGGCGTCCGACGGCAGTGACCACAGAGGCCCCAGCCGGGGGAAGAAGAGGTACAGGACCACCGCCACCGGCAATCCCCAGCCCAATGACCGACCCGCCTCAGCGAGGGCCGTCCGGATGGGCGGGCGGCCCAGTGGACGTTGTGCCAGCACCAGGCTGGCGAGCAGCCCGACGAGGGCCACGGCCATCAGCGCGGCGGTCAGGGGGCCCTGGTCATGGAGGAACTGGGTGAGGATCAGGAAGAAACCCAGCGACGTGACCACGAAGGCGTCCCGCCGCGCCCGCAACTCCAGGGTCTTGAGCCCGGCCAGCAGCGTCACCAGCGTGACGCCGGCCGCGCGGCCCAGCAGGGACTGGAACGTCACCAGCGTGAAGACCACGCTGCAGGCCAGTGCCAGCAGAAGCACCCAGCGGGGGGGCAGGGGGGCGTCACGCCACGCCAACCAGGCACGCCAGCCCAGCGCAAGGGCCGTGCCGAGCAGGCACCAGCCGGGCAGCCGCCCCGCATGGGGCGCGATGGTGAGGGCCAGCATGGCGAGCAGCCACAGGGTGTCACGCCCCTCGCGTGTGAGCGCGGGGCCCACGCGGCGTAGCGCGGCGCTCATCGGGGTGCTCCGCACTCGGCGAGCGCGTCCAGGCAGTGCCGAAGGTGGCTTGCACCCCGCGCCGGGGGAATGCGTTCTGCCGGCAGAACCAGCCCATAGTCGGGCGCAGGCCCGTCCAGGGTTTCGGCCTCTCTGAGCCAGGTCGCCAGCCGGCTCAGCCTGGCCTCGTGCGACAGGCCCATCAGGCCCGGGCTGTGCGCGTAGTCCAGCCACAGCATGCGACCGGATTCCGGCAGGCGCTCCCGGCTGACCAGGTCTTCCCGCCCCCCCGACTTCTTCCACGCAATCCAGTGCATCGGGTCGCCGCGCTGGTAGGCGCGAAGACCTTCCGGGACCGAATCGGCTTGCTGGTGTCGTGCAGAGGGCCCCGCAGCGTCGGCCTGGCCCACGAGCTGGGTCAGGACCGGTGGCGCCTGACGGTCGAGCGCGGGCCACACGAGGGTCTCGCTTGCCGGGCGCCACCAGGCCCACACCCGGAAGATGCCGAGCGGGTAGGCGCTTGCCACGCCGATGCGCGGCAAGGGATGGCGGCCGCGCGCCCCCGTCGGAACCGACAGTTCCACCCACTGGGCTTCGCCGGCCGCCAGCTCGACCTCGAGCGCCGGGGCCGGGTCGTCGGTCAGCGCCTGAAGCCGCAGTCCGTGGCGGCCGCGGGGCCCAGCGCCGCCGTCCAGCGTCACCGTCAGCACAAGCGCCTCTCCGGCGTGGGCGCTGGGAGGCGGCTGCAGCCGTAGCCGCAATCCCCGCAGGTTGTCGTGTGTCTGGTGCAGCGCGGCCAGCGCGGCACCCGCCAGGGCAAATGCGAGGGCATAGCCCAGATTGACCTCCTCGTTGATCGACGCCACCAGCAGCACCAGCGTCACGGCCGCCAGGCTCCAACCCGAGCGGCTGGGCAGGATGTACAGGTTGCGGTGTGTGAGGAGGAGCTCATCGCCCGCGGGCTGACGCGACCACCACCACTGAAGCCAGCGTGTCCGCACACGCCGCCACACTGACATGGCGGTCCGGATCATGGCAGGGGCACGGACTCCAGCAGGGCCCTGGCCT
>JAJUHM010000487.1 GCA_029279925.1 Aquabacterium olei | reverse complement strand
GGAGACAGGCCCCATGCCTGCGCCCATTGGGCGTCCTGCAAGGGCACCTGAAAGATGCTCGCCGGCGCAATCCCCTGCCGCGCACACCACGCCTGCCAGACCGGGTCAGCGCCCAGCGCCATGGGCCCGGCCACGACCCAGCGCGCCACCTCCGCCGCCGCAATACCGAGGGCCGCCAGGCCCGCCTCAAGGGCCTGAACGGGGCAGCAGCGGCTGCCTTTGACCCGGCTGAGCCGCTCTTCCGCCGTCGCAAACACCAGCTGTCCGTCCCGCCAGAAAGCAGCTGCCCCCAGGCCGACGCCCCAATGTGCGCCCACAATCACCGTGCTCATGGCGCCAGTGTGCAACATGCCGTCGCCGTGGCGCGGGCGCATCGACCTCCCACGCCCCGTGCCCAAAGCCGGAACAAGCCGCTGCCCGCGTGCTTTCTGCACGGTTGGGCGCCCACCAACGCACCTAGAGTGGCGGGACCGACATCCCGTCCACCCCATGAATCCGGTCAGCGCCTTCTTCCCCTTCTCTCTGGTCCTGCCCAACATGCCGGGCGTTGCCCTGGAGTTGATGCGCAGCCTCAATGACGACAACCTGTCGCTCAACGACCTCGCCAACCTCATCGGCAAGGACCCGGCACTCAGCGCCACCGTGCTGCGCGTGGCCAACACCGCCCGCTACAGCCCGCTGCGCAGCATCAGCAGCCTGCGCGAGGCGACAGCCACCATGGGCCTGGTCACCCTGCGCAACCTCGCCATGGCCAGCAGCGTGGCGCGCAGCTTTCCCGCCGTCCCCGGCCTGGACCGCCGCCGCTTCTGGCGCCGCGGCCTGGCGTGCGCGCACTACGCCGGCTTGCTGGCTCGGCCCGCCATGGCAGATGCCGAGGTGGCCTACCTGGGCGGGCTGATGCTTCAGACCGGTCAGCTGCTGATGATGCAGGTCGAGCGCGAGGGCGTGGCCCTCATCGAGTCGAGCGTGGCGCGCCCCGGCGACCGCTTCCTGCTGGAGCAGGCCCGCTTCGCGTGCACCCATGCCGACGTCACCGCCGAACTGGCGCGACGCTGGAAGTTCCCGGATGCGCTGCTGCAGGCCTTTGCCACGGCCGCGCGGCCGCTGGAAGCCCGTCCTTTCCAGCCAATGGGCGCTGTGCTGCACCTCGCCGTGTTGCTGGCGGACGCGATGGACATGGACCTGCCCGCCGCCGATTGCCTGGAGGCGCTCGCCCCGCAACTCGTCGCCCACTTCAAGCTCAACCTCGACTGGCTGGCCGACCGCGCACTGTCTGCAGCAGACCTGGATGCCGAGGTGGACGGCATGATGGCCTGAGGCAGGTGTTTACGCGGGTGGACGCGCCCCGGAGCGCGCCGCACACTGCGCACTCCCTCGTCTCAGCCCGTTTTCGCCTGCGATGAAACCCTCCATCGTCGACGCCCTGCCCCACCATCGGTGCCCCCTGTGCGGCGGGCCGAACGGCTGCGCCCCCGCCCTGTCGGGCCGCCTGGACACGCCGTGCTGGTGCAAAAGCATCACCTTCTCGCCCGAGTTGCTGGCGCGCGTGCCGAAAGCCATGCGGGGCCTGTCGTGCATCTGCCAGCGCTGCGCCACCGAGGGCGTCAGGCAGACCGAGCGAACGGCCGACTGACGCGGCGGGTACCCGTCGGTTCCGGTATCCGGACCCGGTCACGGAACTGCCACATTTATGGGCAACCTACCGGGTTACCCAGGGGGGAAGGCCCTTTCCCAAGGCTTCCCAACAGACTTATCCACAGGATGCGGGGATAAGTCGTCTGCCGTCCGGCAAGCGACTCAGCGCTTCGGTTCGGTGCTGGCCCACAGGCGGGCCTGAAGGCGCTGCGCGAAGCGGCTGCAGTTGAAGCCGGCACGCGAGGCCAGCTCGCTGAGGCGGCCAGCGGCCTGGGGACGTGTCGGCGCGCCAACCAGTTCGCGCATTTCCTGCTCCCGGCCGTACCAGCGGGCGTTGGCCAGCAAAAGCATGGCACAGGCCTTGTAGTCCGGAGACACGCTGTCCAGACTCTCCCACGCTTGCGGGTTGAATCGGCCGTGCTGGGCGACGCAGAAATTCAGCAGCTGTTGCTCTGTATGACGGTTCATGGAACGACAACTTCCATTGATGCGATGACGGTTCAACGCAGGCCCCGCCTGCCCGGATGACAGGCGCTTTGCAAAAAACCACATCACCCCCTTTCCCCCAAGGTCTTTCTGTAATTTCAGGATTTACTGAAATTTGTCAAAGACAATGCGCTCACCCTCTTCCCTTTCGAAAAGCCCCTCACCATGTCCGCTGCCATGTCCCCCCTGGTCGCCACCTTTGTCGCCCACTTCGGCGAGATGGGCAGCCGCTGGGGCATCAACCGCACCGTCGGTCAGATCTACGCACTCATCTACCTGTCGCCCCGCCCGCTGAACGCCGACGAGATCACCGAAGCGCTGTCGTTCAGCCGCTCCAACGTCAGCATGGGGCTCAAGGAGTTGCAGTCCTGGCGGCTGGTCCGGCTCAAGCACATGCCGGGCGATCGCCGCGAGTACTTCGACGCCCCCTCTGACGCCTGGGAGATCTTCCGCACCCTGGCCGAAGAGCGCCGCCGCCGAGAGGTGGAGCCCACGCTGACCATGCTGCGCGGCGCCCTCATGGCCAGCCCGGCCAGCGACGACGACCGCGTGGCCCAGGAACGCATGCAGGGCATG
>JAJUHM010000486.1 GCA_029279925.1 Aquabacterium olei | reverse complement strand
GGGCCGGCGCCGCGACCTGCGGCACCCTGTCCCAGACCTCGGCCTCGACCACCTCCGGCGTCTCGATCTTCCAGCTCACGCCGAGCGCGAGCGCGGCAACCAGCATCAGGTGGACCCCGAAGGCCAGCATCATTCCCGGCCCCCAGCCATCGGCCGTGCGGGGCTCGAAGCGGCTCAGGCCGCCGTCCGGCAGCGCCGTGGCGCCAGGCGAGAGAACCGGTCCCACGCGCTCAGCCTCCCGTGGTGCGCACCGACAGGCCCACGCGCGCCACGCCCGCCTTCTTCAGGCGGTCCATCACCTTGATGACGGCTTCATAGCGCACGTCCTTGCGCGCACTGATGATGACCGGCACGCCATCCGGGCCATTCGGGTTGTCGACCTGCAAGGCCTTGACCCGCTCGGACAGCTCGCTGACTGCGAGCGTGTCCAGGTCCTTGTTGTCCACGCGCAGCTTCACGCGGTCTTCTTCCTCCAGCACGACCTCGATCACGCGGTCCGGCGCCTTCTTGGCGCTGCCCACGCTGGGCAGATCGACCACGCCGGTCGGCAGCAGGGGCGCGCTCACCATGAAGATGATGAGCAGCACCAGCATCACGTCGATGAACGGGACCATGTTGATCTCGTTGCGCGTGCGACGGCGGCGTCCCCCGCCCCGGGCGTTGAGCTCGGCCACGGTTCAGCGCCCCGGCTGGGTGGCAGCCCGGGCGGCTTCGGCCGCCAGCGGCGTGGCGTTGCGCGCCAGGATGTTGGAGAACTCTTCGATGAAGGACTCCATCTGGATCGCGATGCGGTCGATGTCGCGCGCGAAGCGGTTGTAGGCCAGCACCGCGGGAATGGCGGCAAACAGGCCGATGGCCGTGGCCACCAGCGCCTCGGCAATGCCGGGGGCCACCGTGGCCAGCGTCACCTGCTGCAGGTTGGACAGGCCGGTGAAGGCGTGCATGATCCCCCAGACGGTGCCGAACAGGCCGATGTAGGGCGACACCGAGCCCACCGAGCCCAGGAAGTCCAGGCGCGACTCGATCAGGTCCATCTCGCGCTGGAAGCTGGCGCGCATGGCACGGCGGGCGCCATCCAGCAGGGTCGGCACATCGGCCACGCGGCGCTCGCGCAGTTTCATGAACTCGCGCATGCCGGACGCGAAGATCCGTTCCTGCGGCGAAGGCGGGCCGTCGCCGCGGGTGGCATCCTGAAAGAGTTCCTGCAGGGTGCGGCCCGCCCAGAACTCGCGGTCGAAGCTCTCGTTGTCCTGGCGGATGCGCTTGAGGCCGATCAGCTTGCCGAAGATGATGCTCCAGCTGGCCAGCGACACCGCCAGCAGGATGGCCATCACGATCTGCACCACGATGCTGGCGTGCAGGATCAGGGTGATGATGGACAGGTCTTGGTTCATGGGCTCTCGGGCTTTCTTGGAAGGGGCACGAATCAGACGGGATGACGACGAGCCGGCACGGCGGGCTCAGGCGATGCGGCAGCCGGCGGCATGGCCGCGGGCAACACGGCCAGGATCCGGGCCGGGATGCGGGCAGGACGGAAGGCGCCCTCCCCGGCTTGAGCACCGGCCACGGGCTGCACCCAGCCGATCCGGATGCGCCCCTGGCAGAGCAGGGTCGCGTCGCGCCACACCGCCTGCTCGAACAGCACGGACGCACGCCCCACCTCGTGAACGGTCACGGTGACGGTCAATGCGTCGTCCAGTCGGGCCGGCTGCAGGTAGCGCAGTTGCGTGTCGCTGACGACGAACATGCCCTCGCCGCTGCGCCGCATGCCTTCCTGGCTGAAGCCCAGCGTGCGCAGCCACTCGGTGCGGGCCCGCTCCATGAACTTCAGGTAATTGCCATAGAAGACGATGCCGCCCGCGTCGGTGTCCTCCCAGTAGACACGCAGGCCCAGCCGGTGGTGGCAGGGCGGGATGGCGGGGTCGATGCTCGGCGGCACAGGCTCGGTCGTCGTGCTCATCCCCCGATTATCCCCGCCCCTGCGGCCGGCGCCGGTGCGATCCGCGCAAAGTCGGGTGAAGCGATGCCCTCGATCCGGGGCCGCACCCACCGCTCAGAGCAGATCCGGCCCCTGGACGGCAAGCAGCGTCACCTGGAACTCGCCCTCGCGCTCACGGCCGCGCAGCCACCAGACGGCGCCCTTGCGGATGGACCAGGGCTGGTCCTGCCCTGTGAGCAGGCGGGCGGCCAGCAGGCCCAACGTGGGCTGATGGCCCACCAGCAGCACCGGCTCGCGGGAACGCGGCCAGCGCGCGGCCTTGAGCAGGTCGTCGACCGAGGCCAGGGGGTCGATCGAGGGCACGGTGCGCACCTCCCGGCCCAGGGCCTGCGCGGTCTGGCGGGTGCGAACGGCCGGGCTCACCAGCACCTTCGCCCCGGCGCTCAGGCGCTGGTTCAGCCAGGCGGCCATGCGCTCGGCCTGCCGTTCGCCCTTGAGCGTCAGCGGCCGTGCCAGGTCGGCGGCGTGGTCATGGGGGGGCTCGCCCTCGACGGGCTCGGGCAGGGTCACGGCCTGGGCGTGGCGCCAGAGGATGAGGTCCATGTCGGCTCCTTGATCGGATCAGACGGTGGCCTGATGCAGGGCCATCAACGCCAGTTGGGCGCTGGGCCCATCCGTGCCGGCGCGGCTGTAACGGCCATCACTGTGCTGGACCCAGGCATCCCGCGCATCGTGCAAATAGGGTACCAGGCACTCGTCGATGGCCCGCTGGCGCAGC
>JAJUHM010000485.1 GCA_029279925.1 Aquabacterium olei | reverse complement strand
CTGCAGCGCTACAAGGAACTGCGCGACATCATCGCCATTCTGGGCATGGACGAACTGGCTCCGGAAGACAAGCTGCTTGTCGCCCGTGCCCGTAAGATCCAGCGTTTCCTGTCGCAGCCGTTCCACGTGGCCGAAGTGTTCACGGGCGCGCCTGGCAAGTACGTGCCGCTGAAGGAAACCATCCGCGGCTTCAAGATGATCGTCAACGGCGAGTGCGACAGCCTGCCGGAACAGGCCTTCTACATGGTGGGCACGATCGACGAAGCCTTCGAAAAGGCGAAGACGATGCAATAAGCGGCGCGCTCGGTCCGGGCTCGGCGTTGCCGTGCTCGCCGGACTCTGAGTCCGGCTGTGCGCGGCGCCTTGATCCCGAACCGATCGCTTGCTTCTTGCAGCGCCTTCCCGCGCGAAAGCCGTTGAGGCGTTGCGAGAGTCGTTCATCAATTTTTTGAAAGCTCGATATGTCCACCATTCACGTTGACGTCGTTTCGGCAGAAGAGTCGATCTTCGCGGGCGAGGCCACGCTGGTGTCCCTGCCGGGTGAATCGGGCGAACTGGGCATCCTGCCGCGCCACACCCCGCTGATCACCCGCATCAAGCCGGGCGCCGTGCGCATCCAGCGTGCCGACAACGGTCAGGAAGAGTTCGTCTTCGTGGCCGGCGGCATCCTGGAAGTGCAGCCGCACTGCGTGACCGTTCTGGCCGACACCGCCATCCGCGGCAAGGACCTGGACGAAGCGAAGGCGCTGGAAGCCAAGCGTCTGGCCGAGGAAGCCATCCAGTCCGCCAAGGGCGAGCTGGACCTGGCCCGCGCCCAGAGCGAACTGGCCGAGCTGGTCGCCCAGCTGGCTGCGATCCGCCGTCTGCGCAAGAAGTGATCTGCCGGTGACCCGCCTGCGTGTGGGTCGCCCGACCAAGCCCGTGGCTCATCCCACGGGCTTTTTCTTTTTCTGCGGCAGGTAGACTGTCAGGTTTCCGCCTCACGGCCTGTCGTTTTTTCCGGAGTGTCCTGATGTCTGCCGCGCGTCCTGTTGCCAAGCCCTCACGCCGATCGTCGGCAGCGCCCATTGCCCGCAAGGCGGCTGGCGCGATCCGGGGCAAGGCCGCGGCCGGGCGCGCTGCCGCGACAGGGGCCGCAGCGGCACCCGCCACCGCACCGCTGGGGTTGCAGGACTACCTGCGCAAGGTGCTGACCAGCAAGGTCTACGACGTGGCGATGGAGACCCCGCTGGAGCACGCGCAGGCGCTGTCGCGCCGCCTGGGGCACCATGTCTTCCTGAAGCGCGAAGACAAGCAGCCGGTGTTCAGCTTCAAGCTGCGCGGCGCGTACAACAAGATGGCGCAGCTGTCGGCCAAGGCGCTGGCCAAGGGCGTGATCTGCGCTTCGGCCGGCAACCACGCTCAGGGCGTGGCGCTGGGCGCGCGGCGCATGGGGTGCCAGGCGACCATCGTGATGCCCACGACGACCCCGCAGGTCAAGATCGACGCCGTGCGCCATTTCGGTGGCGACAACGTGCAGATCGTGCTGCACGGGGAGAGCTACTCCGACGCGGCGGCCCACGCCAAGGCCCTTGAGAAGAAGAAGGGCATGACCTTCGTGCATCCCTTCGACGATCCGGACGTGATCGCAGGCCAGGGCACGGTGGCGATGGAGATCCTGCGCCAGCACGCCGGCCCGATCGACGCGGTGTTCGTCGCGATCGGGGGCGGCGGCCTGATCAGCGGGGTGGCGGCCTACATCAAGGCCGTGCGGCCGGAGATCAAGGTGATCGGCGTACAGATGAACGACTCGGACGCCATGGTGCGTTCGGTCAAGGCCAAGGAGCGCGTGACGCTGGCCGATGTCGGCCTGTTCTCGGACGGCACGGCGGTCAAGCTGGTCGGCGAGGAGACGATGCGCCTGACGAGCCTCTACGTCGACGACTTCGTGGTGGTGAACACCGACGCCGTGTGTGCGGCGATCAAGGACATCTACCAGGACACGCGCTCGATCGTGGAGCCGGCCGGTGCGCTCGGTGTGGCGGCGATCAAGCAGTACGCTGAGCGGCACGGTGGCCAGGGCAAGACCTACATCGCCGTGAACTGCGGTGCCAACATGAACTTCGACCGGCTGCGCTTCGTGGCCGAGCGGGCAGAAGTGGGCGAGGAGCGCGAGGCGCTGCTGGCCGTGACCATTCCTGAGGAGCGCGGTTCGTTCAAGCGCTTCTGCGAGACCATCGGCCCGCGCAGCGTCACCGAGTTCAACTACCGCATCTCCGATGAGAAGCAGGCCCACGTGTTCGTGGGGCTGACGACGCGCGAAAAGGGCGAGTCGAAGAAGATCGCCAAGGCGTTCGAGCAGCAGGGCTTCGCCACGGTGGACCTGACGCACGACGAGCTGGCCAAGACGCACATCCGCCACATGGTGGGCGGGCGGTCATCGCTGGCGGAAGGCGAGCGGCTGTACAGCTTCGTCTTCCCGGAGCGGCCCGGTGCGTTGATGAACTTCCTGACAAGCCTGCCACCCGGGTGGAACATCAGCCTGTTCCACTACCGCAACCAGGGCGCCGACTACGGTCGCATCCTGGTGGGCCTCCAGGTGCCCAAGGCCGAGGTCAAGGCGATCGACGCGCTGCTGTCGCGCCTGGGCTATCCGTACGTGGACGAGACGCGCAACCCGGTCTATCGGCTGTTCCTGCGCTGATCGCAGGGGCCTGCCTGGGGCAGGCGCGATTCACAGCG
>JAJUHM010000484.1 GCA_029279925.1 Aquabacterium olei | reverse complement strand
CGGTGGCGAACAGCACGGTCTTGGCGTGCAGGATGTGCACGTCGCCGGTTTCCATTTCGAGCGCGGTCACACCCACCACGTCGCCGTCGGCGTCGCGGATCAGGTCGAGGGCCATCCACTCCACGAAGAACTGGGTGCGGGCCTTGACGTTCTGCTGGTACAGGGTGTGCAGCAGGGCGTGGCCGGTACGGTCGGCCGCGGCGCAGGCGCGCTGCACGGGCTTTTCACCGTAGTTGGCGGTGTGGCCGCCGAACGGACGCTGGTAGATCGTGCCGTCGGGGTTCCGGTCGAACGGCATGCCGAAGTGCTCGAGCTCGTACACGACCTTCGGCGCTTCACGGCACATGAACTCGATGGCGTCCTGGTCGCCGAGCCAGTCGGAACCCTTGACGGTGTCGAAGAAGTGATAGTGCCAGTTGTCTTCCGACATGTTGCCCAGCGAGGCGCCGATGCCGCCCTGTGCGGCCACGGTGTGCGAGCGGGTCGGGAAGACCTTGGACAGGACGGCGACGTTCAGGCCGGCCAGGGAGAGCTGCAGCGAGGCACGCATGCCGGAGCCGCCGGCACCCACGATGACGACGTCAAACTTGCGGGTGGGAAGAGAGGTAGCGATAGCGGTCATTTTTTACAGTCTCCACAGCACTTGGATGGCCCAGCCGGCACAGCCGACCAGCCACACGATCGAGAACACCTGAAGCGTCAGGCGGATGCCGACCGGCTTGATGTAGTCCATGAAGAGGTCACGCATGCCGACCCACACGTGGTAGAGCATGGCGATGATGACGACGAAGGTCAGGGTCTTCATCCACTGCTGGGAGAAGATGCCGGCCCACTTGTCGTAGCCGAGCGGGCCACCGAAGATGACCTGCACCAGCAGGACGATGGTGAACAGGGCCATCAGAACGGCCGTGATGCGCTGCGCCAACCAGTCGCGCAGACCATAGCTGGCACCGGTGACGATGCGCTTGGTTCCGTAGTTTTGGGACATGCTTGCTTTCCTGAAACAGTGATCAGAACAGACCGAACAGCTTGGCGCCCAGCACGACGGTCAGCGCGATGCTGACAGCCAGGGTCGTCACAGCGGTCGACTTGCCGGTTTCCTTGGAGTAGGAATGCGACACTTCCATCAGCAGGTGACGGAGGCCGGCGCAGAAGTGGTGCAGGTAGGCCCAGATCAGGCCCAGGACGACGAGCTTGAAGAACCAGCCGGCCTCACCCGTGAAGACGGCGGTGAACTCGTCGTACGAGATCTCGGTCGAGACGCTCTTGTCGAACATCCAGATGATGAAGGGCATCAGCAGGAACATGACGGCACCGCTGATGCGGTGCAGGATCGACACGATGCCGGCGGCGGGCAGCCTGTAGGCAAGGATGTCGGTGACGTGGATGTTCCGGTAGACGGGGCGTGGGGTTTTCGCGTTGTCAGCCATGTTGTGTGGGGCTCCTGCCGAGCGTCATTAATCTGTCAAGAGAACACGGGATTTTAGGGCAATCCCCAGCCCGACGATCTCGTTTCGCTTTTGGTCAAAACTGCTTCAGACCGCGGCAAAACGGGGGACTCGTGAAAACGTTTTCGGTCAGCTCAACTCGTTGCGGTAGTAGTGGCGCTCGGTGCAATACAGGCCACGACGCAGCTCGACCGGCTGATCACCGTATGTCAGCGACAGGCGCTCGACACTGAGCAGCGGCGCACCCAGCGGCACCTGAAGGGCCTGGGCAATGTCGGCATCGGCCGCCACCGCGCGGAGTTTTTCTTCGGCGCGGATCATCCGCACCCCGAATTCGGATTCAAACAGCCCGTACATCGGGCCGCGGTATTCACTGAGGCGATCCGCCGTCAACCCCTTGAAGAGGCGCCCCGGCAGCCAGATGTCGTCGAACACGACAGGGCGACCGGAAAAGTGCAGGACACGGCGGATCTCGACGACCATGTCGCCTGGCTTCAGGTGGAGGGCGCGCGCCACGTCCGCGGGGGCGCGCAGGCGGCGACAGTCGAGGAATTCGCGCTTGGAACCGGACGGATCGGCGTCCGGCTGATCGGGCATCAGGCGCAGGAAGCGGTACTGCACCTGTTCTTCGGCGTGGGTGGCCACGAAGGTGCCCTTGCCCTGGCGGCGCGTCAGGAGGTTTTCGGCTGCCAGCTCATCGACCGCCTTGCGCACGGTGCCCTGGCTGACCTTGAAACGGGCCGCCAACTCGATCTCACTGGGGATGGCCTCGCCCGGACGCCATTCGCCGGACTGCAGGCTGCGCAGGATCAGGGCCTTGATCTGCTGGTACAGCGGGCTGAAGGAGGGACCCGACGCAGACGCAGACACGCCGCCCACGGGCTGGGCGGAATCGGCAGCGGAGGTAGGCAGAGGGGTCACCACAGCGTGTCGGCTTGTCTTGGGGGCGATCTTGGTACGATCGGTCATGCGTCGGTCAGGCCGGATAAGGCCAGGCCGGGCGGTATTGCACCACAATCGGACCCAGCACGCAACAAATCTGACGAATGATGTCTTATATAAGACATAAGACCTCAGACTTTAACAGAATCTCGCCAAGGGCACCGTCACAACGGTACACTTGCGGGTTTGTTCCACCCGTCCGTCACCTTCCCTTCGGAGTTGCATATGAGCAAAGCACCCGTTCGCGTCGCCGTCACCGGCGCTGCTGGCCAGATTGGCTACGCCCTCCTGTTCCGCATTGCCTCTGGCGAAATGCTGGGCAAGGACCAGCCCG
>JAJUHM010000483.1 GCA_029279925.1 Aquabacterium olei | reverse complement strand
GCCGCGGGCTGATCGAGGCGCTGGAGCGTGGTGAGGCCGATGGGGCCAACGCTCGAGCGCGGGCCGCACACGCAGCAGCGATGGCCAGTACAAAACGCCCTCGGCGAGGGCTGGGGCGCCGGCTGCTCGATCGCTTCCGTTTCAGGTCTGCCAGCTGATGTAATGCCCTGTCGTCGATCCGTGCCTGAAGATGGGCGGATCGGCGTGCAGGCACAGCATGCTGTCGTCGCCCGGGCGGCTCAGGATGAACAGTTGGTTCATGAGCCAGTCGATGCTGATGAGGCGCAGCCAGGGGCGCTGGAGGAGCTGCGTGACGAACAACTGGACCGTGCTGCGGTTCACCAGGTAGACGCACGCGGTGTTGGTGACGGGCTTGCGGTAGTGGCGGAAGCGCTCGTCCTGCCCGATCAGCAGCCGATCGACGGCGAGCTCGCGTGGCTCGCATCCACCTGCAAGGTCGATGTAGACTGGGCGTGTGGCGGGTTCCTGGCTGAGCCGTTCACGCAAGCGCACGATCTCCTGGATGCTGCGTTCACCGAACACGGCGTCGTCTTCGAACACGACGAGGCTCTGCATGTCGGAGTCAAGAAACTGCAGCCACAGGCGAATGTGCTTGTCGGTGACCATGGCCTCGATGGCCATGCGGCGCATTGCCCGTCGCGTTTCTTCCTGAACGGGCAGGTAGGCCCGGCGAGCGCCCTTGACGACATGGCGCAAGGCCCGCCAGCGGGATGGCACGTCGTGAAGACGGTACCGGGCCCATTCGCGCTGAAGTCGGGCGAACAGGACGTCCCGGGCCAGGGCCACGGGAACGGTATGGGGCTGTACGTCGGGTTGGGCCCACGCTTCAAGTTGCAGGACGCGGCCCTGCCTCCTGAGCGCATCAGCCAGTTCTGCGACGCGGGGCAGGAGGGATGCGTTGCGTGTCGCGTTCCGGTTGTGAACGATGGCAAGGGCCATCCCGTCCTGACTGGTCATCTTGGGGTGCCCTGAGGAGAGCGATGGGCGACACCGGGCAGGGCGGCGTGAGGCGCAGGCATCATCATTTCTTGTTCTGCCGCCATTGCCGGACACCTGTCCGGATCGCATGCTTGATGACGCGCCCCATCTGCTTGTTGCGCGTGTGTATCGTCCATGCGGTGTTGATCAGCTGGGGGTTGATGAAGATGCGATGGCCGGCCGCGCAGATCCTGGCATGGTGCGGGACGTGCTCGCAGACCTCGAAGCCTTCTGGGTCCAGCCCCTCGTATCCGCCGCTGAGCAGGGCTTCGCGGGTGTACAGCGCCAGTCCGCCGAAAGCGGACTGAACGGCAATCGGCGGACTGGTGCGCGGGATGCGGACCTGGCGGGAATAGACGGCGATGTCTCTCGCGACTTCGTGCCCGAACAGGGGCTCCAGCCTGCTCAGCAGGCGAAGGCAGTCGTCCGGGCTCCAGTCGGGATGCCGCAATGCCCAGATGTCGTAATACGGGCCGCCCTGATTCGCCGTGAGCACATCCCAGGCTTCCTGAACCTGAAAGCAACTGTGGAGCGCGGCGCTGTCAAGCAGGCCGTTCATGCCATCCAGGTCGGAAACCAGCACATAGTCCACATCGCGGTAGCGCGGGTCGGTTCTCACTGCCTCGATGTAGGCGTTGCGGCAGTGTGCGAGCCGCGCAGTGCGTTGCGGTAATGAGGGCTCGAGCTGCCCAAGGCTGAGGAATTGAATGTGCTCAGCTCGTCTCGCCATACCGGTCAGTGTGGCAAGCGTGTCGTCTGTGGAATCGCTTTCGATCAGCAGGACCTGCACCCGATGGAAGCCCGCCGTTGCCGCGAGAAGCTGTCGAACCTCTCGATCCAGGGAGGCCGCGCCGTCGCGGATCAGCCCGGCTATCAGCACGTTGGCTTCGCCGATCGGCTTGCGCGCAAGAGGCCCCCTCGTCATGTCGCCGTGTTCACTTTCTGATCATGGCGGTCAGTGCTGCAGACAGCCTGGGCGCAGGGGCGCCCGGATCAAAGGGCTTGTACAACAGACCCGAGAGCCTGCTCATCAGCATGAACAACCGTTTGTCGAAGGACACTGCACGCTTGTCCATCCACTTGCTGGAAAAACGGCCGCCTGCCGAGAGCGGCAGGGCGGACCGGACGCCCAGGCGATGCAGCTCGTTGAAGATGAACTTTGGATCAAAGCTGTTGGGATAGGCCCCATGGCTGTCGTTCTTCACCGTGATGCCGTTGACCTGAATGAAGGAGCGCCAGTAGTGCTGCCTGACCAGCTTCTGGTTGAGCACGCAGGGGTACCACCAGGACATCTGGTCGTAATCGGAGACGTAGGGGCTGCCTCCGAGATGATCGCGCAGGATGCGCACGTCAAAGCACTGGAACTGTTCGTCGGAGTCGTAAGCAAGGACCCAGGGATGACGGCGGGTGTCGATCTTGCGGGTGTAGCGCTCGGTCTTGGGCACGCGGGGCACGGCCACCGCGGGTCGCAGTTCGCTCACCGTGCGCTCGAAGACGTCCAGTTCCTCCGGCGTCGTGATCGCGTCGCCGTCCATGAAGACGACGTAGTCCACGGCAGGCTGCGACAGGGCTTGTGCGCACAGTCTGCGCCGCCCCTCGGACCAGGTGGAGCCAGGCAGGAAGATGGAGCCCTCGCGAGGGGCATCCCATGTCAGAGAGACGAGCGTCCGGTTTGCGAAGATCCGATGCAGCACATCGATTTCCGGGACACGGCCTTGTGCCACGTAGCAGAAGCGATG
>JAJUHM010000482.1 GCA_029279925.1 Aquabacterium olei | reverse complement strand
CCTGATCGCCATTGCCCGGCTATCGGCACCGGCACGTAGTCGGCTGTCACGTATTTATCACGGCTATGACCTGCGCCGCGTCGTGTTGGATGAGAGTCGCTTGGGTGAGGCGCTGCTGTCGGATCACAGCGGCGTCTTCTGGCGAGACGGGCAGACCAAGCTGTCGTTTGGGCGAGGTTTCGCACAGCACGCGCTGGCATCCGGTCAGACGGTCGCGCCGAACCGCGAAGCTGTGCGCTTTGCGGTGGCCCGCCTGATCGACCGGTATTTGCTCGACTTCTCGGCCCTGGGCGATCCGGGCCACACGCTCAATGAGGAGATCCTGCACGCGCATCTCTTCACGCTGGCCAATGCGCTGGGGGTGGCTGATCCAGTTGGGATGCACCCCGAGCGGCGGTTTTGCCGAGCGATGGTGGTGCTGTCCGACAGCGCCGCTTTGGGCAACATCAACACGAACCTGCCGCGCTTTGTCTGGCAGGAGACGGGCGCGCCGATAGCGCTGGGCAGCGGTGATCCGCTGTCGGCCACACCGCATCGGCTGACACGAGTTGAGGTGCTGGAGCGCTTTTACGTCAACCATCCGGCGGCGCTGGCGGTCCCAGTCGCCACCGTCACTTCTGGACATCTCCCGACCAGCGCCGCACGGGTGAGCGCGCGTGCCGATGCTCTGCTGGGTGTGCTGCGTCTGGGCGATCCGCGTGGTGCCTGGGATGTGCTGGCCCTCACGCGCACCTATGGCCTGATCCAGGACCCGCTTCCCGACCCCGCGAGTTTCTACCCACGTCTGTACCAGCGGGCGCAAGTGGTGCTCTCCGAGGTGACGCTGGGCGATGCGAACAGCCGCACCCCACGTCGGGCCTTCTATCGCACCCGGCCTGTTGCCCGACTGGGTGACCTCATCTTGGGCGAGGCTGCTGAGATCGAATGGCGGGCACTCACAGAGATGCAAATTTGCATCTCTGGCGTCACGCAAGCCATGCCCTATGGCTTCGACGACGCTCACCCGAGCCTGTTGCGCCTGCTGACCCGCAGCGCAGAAGCCGGCGCCGCTTCACAGGTGTCTCCCGCACGCGTGCCGGTTCTCAGTACCCGCGCTGCCTGGCAGGGCCAGACCTGGACCGGTGTGCGCTGGCCGTCTTCAACCTGGACCGGCACCCGTGAATTGATCGGCGCGACACATCAGACGCTGAACTGATTCGGCGGCGCACTGAGCGCTGCTGCTTTGCATTTCTCCCTCATTCATTTCTGGAGCACCTGATGGCCATCCTGACTGCCAGCGGTCGCGCTGCGCTTGCCGCCGCGATCAAACAACAAACCCTGCATCTCGCCCTGGGCGAAGGCGATCCGCTGTGGGACACCACCAAGGCGATCAGCACATCCTTCGATGAAGCGGGTGTGATCGAGCTGGGCTTCCAGCACCTGGCCGACATCCGCGTCACCTCGCTGGACAACCAGACCGAATACACACTGGACATCGACTACAGCGCCAATGCCCGCGAGGGCGTGATCCGGCGTCTGCCGGGCAGCACCATCCCGGAACAGGGCGAGGTGACGATCCATTTCAAGGTCTCGCATCCGCCCGAACCCATCGGCCAGACCGCCCTGTTGCGCGAAGTCGGCCGCCGCGTCGTCGATGAGGTGCATTTCGTCACCGCTGACGCGCAAGGCGAGATCGTGGTGCCGACTGGGCGCTATCGGCTCAGTGCTGAACCGACCAACCATCTTTTCATCCGGGTGCGTTTCGACTTCGAGGATGCCGCGACCTCCATCGTGCGTGAGCAAGGCCTCTTCGTGGGCACCCAGACCGATCCCGCTTTGCCCGTCGGGCAGAAGTTCTTCATTCCAGCCCAGATCACCGATCCGGGCATTTTGCTCGTGCTGCAGAACTCGGTGCCCATCGTGCGCCAGCCTTCGACGCGCGAGACCTTCGAATTCGTTGTCACGTTTTAAGCGAGGCCACCCATGATCGAGCGTTACTACAACCTGTTTGACCCGGCCAAGCACTACACCCAGCTCTTGTTCCGCGCTGGCGATGGTCTGCAGTCCCGAGAACTCAACGAGATCCAGACCACGCTGATCCACCGCCTGCAAGGCGTGGCCGATGCGCTGTTGAAGGATGGCGACATCGTCAGCGGGGCCAACTTGCAGATCGATGCCGACACGGGGCTCGTGACCCTGGAGGCCGGTCGCGTCTATCTGCGTGGTGCCGTGCGCGACGTCCCGGCCAGCACCTTCACGGTGCCGGTCGATGGCCGCATCGCCGTTGGCGTGCGCTTTACCACCCGCACCGTCACCGAACTCGAAGACCCCAGCCTGCGGGAGCCCGCTGTCGGCGTGCGCAACTACCAGGAGCCGGGTGCCGGTCGTCTGCAAGAGTCCTTGGTTTGGGGCTGGGAAGGTGCCGGCACCAGTGATGGCCAGCCGGGCGACTTCCACGCCGTCTATGCGCTGGACAACGGCCTCCTCGAAAACCGTCGCCAACCGCCCGTACTTGATGGCGTGATTGCGAGTCTGGCGCGCTACGACTATGACGCCAACGGCCACTATGTGACCGAAGGGCTGGGGGTGCGCTATCTCTCCTTGGACAGCGACAGCCAAGAGCACATCTTTTCCGTGGCGGAGGGCCGTGCCAACATCGACGGTTTCAAAGTCGAGCGCAGCCAATCGCAGCGCCTGCGTCTGCCCATCGATCCGGATCTGCAGCGGGTGTCCTCGGAACCGCAGGTCTTCAACGACAGCGGCGATGGG
>JAJUHM010000481.1 GCA_029279925.1 Aquabacterium olei | reverse complement strand
GGCGCCGTGGTGGGCCAGATGCAGCACGACCTGTTCCATGCCTACACGGTGGACCAGCACATCCTCCAGGTGATGCGCAACATGCGCCGCTTCACCATGGAGGAATTCGCCCACGAATACCCCCTCTGCTCCCGCCTGGTGGCCGGCTTCGACCGCCCCTGGCTGCTCTACATCGCCACCCTGTTCCACGACATCGCCAAGGGCCGGGGTGGCGACCACTCCAGCCTGGGCATGGCCGACGCCCGCGCTTTCTGCGAAAACCACGGCCTGGCGCCGGAAGACACGGAGCTGGTGGAATGGCTGGTGGGCCAGCACCTGGTCATGTCCCAGGTGGCCCAGAAGGAGGACATCACCGATCCCGAAGTGGTGGCTGCCTTTGCCGCCCGGGTCAGGGACGAACGCCATCTCACCGCCCTCTACCTGCTCACCGTGGCCGACATCCGGGGCACCAGCCCCAAGGTGTGGAACGCCTGGAAGGGCAAGCTGCTGGAAGACCTCTTCAAGCTCACCTTGCGTGCGCTGGGCGGCGCCCGCCCGCATCTGGATGCCGAGATCGAAGCGCGCAAGCAGCAGGCGCGCCACACGCTGGCCCTGTACTTCATGCCCAACGGCATCGAGCAGAAGCTGTGGAGCACGCTGGACACCAGCTACTTCGCGCGCCACGATGCCGCCGACATCGCCTGGCACACCCGCATGCTGTGGCGCCATGTCGAGACCCAGAAGCCTGTGGTGGCCGCTCGCCTGTCGCCCGTCGGCGAAGGCTTGCAGGTGCTCGTCTACTCGCCCGACCGGCCCGACCTGTTCGCCCGCATCTGCGGCTACTTCGATCGCGCCGGGTTCAGCATCCAGGACGCGCGCATCCACACCTCGAAGACCGGTTACGCAATCGACACCTTCCAGATCCTCACGGGCGGCGCCGTTCAGTTCGAGGGCGTGCATTACCGCGATCTGATCGCGCTGGTGGAAACCCAGCTGGCCGAATCGGTGGCGTCCAGTGCCGATCTGCATGAGCCGTCACGCGCCCGGCTGTCGCGCCGCGTGAAGTCCTTCCCTGTGCAGCCCCGCGTCAGCCTTCGTCCCGACGAGCGCGCGCAACGATGGTTGTTGACCGTGTCCGCCAGTGACCGCTCCGGCCTGCTGTACGTCATCGCGCGCACGCTGGCCCGCCACCACATCAACGTGCAACTGGCCAAGGTCAGCACGCTCGGCGAGCGCGTGGAGGACACCTTCCTGGTGACCGGCGACGTGCTGCGCCAGGACAAGGCCCAGCTGAAGGTCGAAACCGAGCTGCTGGCTGCGCTCGAATCCTGAGCCTGCCCGCGGTCAGGCGGGCTCTTTCGGGTCGAGCAGTGTTTCCAGCCGGGTGATCTGGTCGCGCAGCAGCAGGCGGCGCTTCTTCAGTCGACACAGGGACAGCTCATCCACGGGCGACTGCTCAGCCAGACGGTCGATCATGTTGTCGAGGTCGGCGTGTTCGATGCGCAGCTCGATCAACTGGCGATGAGGAGAATGCAGGTTTTCTTGCATCAGGGATGCCACGGCGGCGCGCTGTGTGGGCGCGTGAACAAGGGATGATTCGAGGCATCGCCCGACCTCGAACACGGTCTTTTACAGATTATAGTTTTCCCCATGATTGCTGCACCAACCAGTTTCCGCCTGGTGGCGGCCACAGGCATCCACCGCGGAGACCGGCCCTACCAACAAGACCAGGTCGGCATGCTGCCCCACCCCCGTGCAGCCGGCTGCGTGATGGCCGTGGTGGCAGATGGCATGGGGGGCAAGAGTGGCGGTCGCAAGGCGGCCGATCAGGTGGTGCTCACGGCGCGCCAGGTCTTCGACCGCTATGTGCCGGCGCAAGACGAAGGGGCGACCATCCTCTCCCAGCTGCTGCATGAGGCCCACCTCATGATCAAGCTCACGGCCATCGCCTTCGAAGAAGAGCCGCACAGCACCCTCGCGGCCTTCATCGTCAACCCGGATTTGTCTGCCGATGTGCTGCATGCGGGCGACTCCCGGATCTACCACTTCCGCGGTCCGGACATGCAGTTCCGCACGATGGACCACTCCTTCGTGCAGCGGCTCGTCAACGAAGGCCAGATCACCGAGGAAGAGGCCAACGTCCATCCGCAGTCCAACCTGCTGACGGGCTGCCTGGGCACCCAGCAGGATCCCCCGGTCAGTGTCCATCGCATCCGCGACCTGGCTGTGGGAGACAGCCTGCTGGCGTGCTCCGATGGCCTGTGGCACTACTTCACCCCCAAGGAGCTGGGGGCCATCGTCCACACCCTGCCCCCTCGCGAGGCAGCCGAGATGCTGGTCAGCAAGGCCCGACATCGCGCCCGGGGCGGCGGCGACAACCTGTCGCTGGCCCTCGTCCGGGTCGAGGCACGCCCCTGAATCAGGTGATCGAGGTGTCGACCACCCGGCGCTCCTCGCTCAGGTACTCCTTCGACTGCATCTCGTTCAAGCGCGAGACCGTGCGCGGGAACTCGTGCGACATCGGCCCCTCGGTGTAGAGCTGCTCCGGCGGCACCTCGGCCGAGATCACCAACTTGCACTTGCGGTCGTACAGCACGTCGACCAGCCAGGTGAAGCGCCGCGCCTCCGACGCCATGCGCACCGGCATCTGCGGCACGTTGCTCAGCATCAGCGTATGAAACTGCGAAGCCAGCTCCAGGTAATCGTTCTGTGAGCGCGGCCCGCCACACAGCGTCTGGAAGTCGAACAACACCACGCCACCGGCGCGGCGACGCGCCTTCAGCACCCGATGCTCGATGT
>JAJUHM010000480.1 GCA_029279925.1 Aquabacterium olei | reverse complement strand
GGTCACCAGTCAGCAGAAGGCGCACGCCTTGGCCACCGAACTGGCCTTGTTGACGTCGGCGACCGATGGTGCGCGGCCCGTGTCAACAGACGAAGCCGATGCCCTGGAACTGGCCGAGCATCGCCGCCAGGCCGAGGCCGCCGAAGCCCAGGCCGCTCGCCAGCAGCAACAGGCCCAGGCAGCATTGCAGAACGCTCGCGAGACCCTGGCCACTGCCGAGGCAGCCCTGCATCACGACGAGGCTGAATGCCAGCGTCTGGCTGCCGAGCTCACCAACCCGCAACGCCAGGCTGCACGGGAACAGGCTGGCCGTCAGCTGACCGAGGTGATTGCCCAACTGGACGACCTGGCCCGCCGGGTGGCCGCGCAACGCGCCCGCATCGATGCCGCGCAGCCCGAGGCCTTGCAGCGCGATGTGGCCCGGTTCCGGCAGTCGGCCGATCTGGCGCTGGCGCGGCACCGTGAGCGCCACGAACAGCTGATCCGCCTGGAAAGCACCCTGCAGGCCGAGGGCACGCAAGGCCTGGCCGAGCAGCGTGCCGACCTGCAGGCCCGGTTGACCCAGGTGCAGCGCCGGCTGGCCGAGTACCAGCTGCGCGCCGAGGCCCTGACCCTGCTGCAGCAGCGGCTGCAGACCCAGCGTCAGGCCCTGACGGCGCGGCTGCAGGCGCCCTTGCAGGCCCACCTGCAGCGCTATCTGCGGCTCGTCTTTCCCCAGGCTCGGCTTGATCTGGACGAGCACCTGCAACCGCGCTTGCTGGCGCGTGGCCCGGCGGGTGCCGAGGAGCACGCAGACGTGCTGGACCTGAGCTTCGGTGCGCGCGAGCAACTGGGCATCATCAGCCGGCTGGCGTACGCCGACCTGTTGCGCGAGGCCGGGCGGCCCACGCTCATCATCCTGGACGACGCCCTGGTGCACACCGACCCGGCACGGCTCGATGCCATGAAGCGCGTGCTGCTGGATGCGGCCGAGCGCCACCAGATCCTGCTGTTCTCGTGCCATCCGGAACTCTGGCAGGATCTGGGCGTGCCCGAACGCCGCATCGGCCGAGCGCGGCTGGCCGCCAGTGCCTGCTGATCGCCCCACCTGGTTGCTGCCATCCTGAAGCCGCCCATGACGACCCTGATCCAGCCCGGCCTGTTGACCCTGCACAGCCACCGCGCCGAGCGCTTGGCCGAGACCGTGCTGGCGTGGCTGGCGACCAACCCGCTGGCCCCGCTGGAGGAAGAGGTCATCCTCGTTCAGAGCAACGGCATGGCCGAATGGCTCAAGATGACGCTGGCCCAGCGCGCCGGGGTGTGTGCCGCCACGCGGGTGGAGCTCCCTGGCCGCTTCATGTGGCGCACCTACCGCCAGGTCCTGGGGGCCGATGCGGTCTCGTCCCACATCCCGCTGGACAAGACCGGCCTCACGTGGCGCGTGATGCGCCTGCTGCCCACGCTGCTGGCCGAGCCCGGCTTCGAGCCGGTGGCGGGCTTTCTGCGCCCGCACGAGCCTGACCGGCTGTACCAGCTGGCCGCCCGCCTGGCCGATCTGTTCGACCAGTATCAGGTCTACCGCGCCGACTGGCTCGACGACTGGGAGGCGGGCCGTGACCACCTGCGTGTGCCCGGTCGTCCGGACCTCGCCCTGCCGGCGGATCAACGCTGGCAGCCGGCATTGTGGCGCGCGCTGATTCAGGAGCTGGATGAGGCCGAGCGCGCCTGCATCCGCCCGCGCCTGCACGGCCGCGTCGTGGCCGCGCTGGAGCAGGGCGAGCCCCTGAGCCGTCCCGTGGCGCGGCGCGTGGTGCTGTTCGGCATGACGCACGTGCCCTTGGCCACGATGGAACTGCTGGCCGCCCTGTCTGGCCACAGCCAGGTCATGCTGGCCGTGCCCAATCCCTGTCGCTACCACTGGGCGGACATCATGGACGGCCGCGAGTTGCTGCGCAGCACCTGGCGACGGCTGCCTTTGCGGGTCGAGCGTGACCTGTCCGCCGTGCCGCTCGAATCGATGCACGCGCACGCGCATCCGCTGCTGGCGGCGTGGGGCCGGCAGGGGCGGGATTTCGTCCGCCAGCTGGACGCCTTCGAGGAGGACCGACAGGCTCGTCAGATGAGCCTGCCCCGCATCGACCTGTTCGACGAGGCCGATCCCGAGCAGCCCACCTTGCTGGAGCTGGTTCAACAACGTGTGCGCGACCTCGTGCCTCTGGCCGAACACCCCGACGCCCGCATCCCTGCGAGCGACCGTTCCATCGTCTTCCATGTGGCCCACAGCGCCCAGCGCGAGGTCGAGGTGCTGCACGACCAACTGCTCCAGCTGTTTGCCGACAGTGCGGCCGAGGGGCGCCCCGTGCAGCCCCGCGACGTGGTCGTCATGGTGCCCGATGTGGAGGTCATGGCACCGGCCATCCGCGCCGTGTTCGGCCAGCACAGCCGGCACGACCCACGCCACATCCCGTTCGACATCGCCGACCTCAGTACCCGCGCCAGCTCGCCTCTGGTGGCCGCGCTCGAATGGCTGCTGCGGCTGCCCCAGCAGCGCAGCCGGCTTTCCGAGTTGCGTGACCTGATCGATGTGCCGGCGGTGGCCCGGCGCTTCGGCATCGACCCGGAGGCCCAACCGCGCCTGGCGCAGTGGATGAGCGGCGCCGGCATTCGCTGGGGCTTGCATGCCGCCCAGCGCGAGGCGCTGGATCTGGCGGCGTGCGGCGAGCAGAACACCGCCTGGTTCGGGCTGCGCCGCATGCTGCTGGGGTATGCCAGCGGGGCAGGGCGGCTGGATGGGGCGGCCGGACTGGACGATGCGCCGGTGTTTGCCGGC
>JAJUHM010000479.1 GCA_029279925.1 Aquabacterium olei | reverse complement strand
TTGCCGAAGTTGCCCGACGGCACCGTGAAGCTGACCTTCTCGGCGTTCGACTTGGTGGCGTAGAAGTAGCCGGCGAAGTAGTACACGACCTGGGCCAGCAGGCGGGCCCAGTTGATCGAGTTGACCGTGCCGATCTTGTACCTGCGCTTGAACTCGAGGTCGTTCGAGACGGCCTTGACGATGTCCTGCGCGTCGTCGAACACGCCTTCCACCGCCAAGTTGTGGATGTTCGGGTCCTGCAGGCTGAACATCTGGGCCTGCTGGAAGGGGCTCATGCGGCCATTGGGGCTCAGCATGAACACGCGCACGCCCTTCTTGCCGCGCATGGCGTACTCGGCCGCGCTGCCGGTGTCGCCCGAGGTCGCGCCCAGGATGTTGAGCTGCTCGCCACGGCGACCCAGTTCGTATTCGAACAGGTTGCCCAGCAACTGCATGGCCATGTCCTTGAAGGCCAGCGTCGGGCCGTTGGACAGGGCTTCCAGCGCCAGCCCGGGCTCGAGCGGCTTCAGCGGCGTGATCTCGTCAAAGCCGTACACCGCCTTGGTGTAGGTCTTGGCCGTCAGGGCCTTGAGGTCGGCCGCCGGGATGTCGTCGATGTAGAGCGACAGGATCTCGAAGGCCAGCTCGGCATACGACAGGCCGCGCCACTTCGACAGCAGCGCGTCGTCGACCTTCGGATAGGCCACCGGCAGGTACAGGCCGCCGTCCGGCGCCAGGCCTTCCAACAGGATTTCCGAGAAGCCGCGCTCGGTCTTGTCACCACGCGTCGAGATATATTTCATGCGAGTTCTTCCTTGCGCAGCTTGACGATGGGCGCCAGCACGGTGGGCAGGGCCTGCATCGCAGCCAGCGCGGTGTTCATCGCGCCTTCCTTGGTGTCGTGCGTGAGGATGATGAGGTCGGTCTGGTTGCCGCCCTCGCCGCTCACTTCATCGGCCTCGCGCTGCAGCACGGCGTCGATGCTGATGCCCTGCTCGGCCAGGATGCTGGTGATGCGGGCCAGCACGCCGGCCTGGTCAGCCACGCGCAGGCGCAGGTAGAACGACGTGACCACCTGCTCGATCGGCAGGATGGGCAGGCTGGACAGCGCATCGGGCTGGAAGGCCAGAGCCGGCACGCGCGACGCGGCAGGCGCTTCGACCTGACGGGCGATGTCGACCAGGTCGGCCACCACGGCCGAGGCGGTCGGCTCGGAGCCAGCACCCTTGCCGTAATACATGGTGGTGCCCACGGCATCGCCCTGCACCATCACGGCGTTCATGGCGCCTTCCACATTGGCGATCAGGCGGCGCATCGGCACCAGCGTCGGGTGGGTGCGCAGCTCGATGCCCTCAGCCTGACGGCGGGCGATGCCCAGCAGCTTGATGCGGTAGCCCAGCTGCTCGGCGTACTTGATGTCGGTGGCCGACAGCTTGGTGATGCCTTCCACATGGGCCTTGTCGAACTGCACCGGCACGCCGAAGGCGATGGCGCTCATGATCGTGGCCTTGTGGGCGGCGTCCACGCCTTCGATGTCGAAGGTCGGGTCGGCTTCGGCGTAGCCCAGACGCTGGGCTTCCTTCAGCACCACGTCGAAGTCCAGGCCCTTGTCACGCATCTCGGACAGGATGAAGTTCGTGGTGCCGTTGATGATGCCGGCCACCCACTGGATCTGGTTGGCAGTCAGGCCTTCGCGCAGCGCCTTGATGATGGGGATGCCACCGGCCACGGCGGCCTCGAAGGCCACCATCACGCCCTTTTCACGGGCAGCGGCGAAGATCTCGGTGCCATGCACGGCCAGCAGCGCCTTGTTGGCCGTGACCACATGCTTGCCGGCCGCAATGGCTTCCAGCACCAGCGCCTTGGCGATGCCGTAGCCACCGATCAGCTCGACCACCACGTCCACGTCCGGGTTCGCGATCACTTCGCGGGCGTCGGCCACCACCTTGGCGGCGTCACCGACCACGGCCTTGGCGCGCTCGGTGTTCAGGTCGGCCACCATGGTGATCTCGATGCCCCGGCCGGCGCGACGGCGGATTTCTTCCTGGTTGCGCTGCAGCACGGTGAAGGTGCCACCGCCGACGGTGCCGATGCCCAGCAGGCCGACTCGCACGGGACGCAGTTGTTCTTGGCTCATGTCGTTCTCTTCTCTCGCTGCGCACGGCCTTGTGGGCGGCGCGGGTTCATCACAAAGGGGTAGGGGCGGTTCAGGCAGGGCTCACGCGTAGCGCTTGCGGTAGCCATCCAGGAATCGGGCGATGCGGCCCACGGCATCGGTCAGGTCGTCGCTGTTGGGCAGGAAGACCAGGCGGAAGTGGTCCGGGTGGGCCCAGTTGAAACCGGTGCCCTGCACGATCAGCACCTTCTCTTCGGCCAGCAACTCGTAGGCGAACTGCTGGTCGTCGGCAATGGGGTACATCTTGGGGTCGAGCCGCGGGAACATGTAGAGCGCGCCCTTGGGCTTGACCACGCTCACGCCCGGGATCTGGGTCAGCAGGTCATAGGCCAGATCGCGCTGCTTGCACAGCCGGCCGCCGGGCGCCACCAGGTCCTTGATGCTCTGGTAGCCCCCCAACGCGGTCTGGATGGCCAGCTGGCCCGGCGTGTTGGCGCACAGGCGCATCGAGGCCAGCATGTTCAGGCCTTCGATGTAGTCGCGGGCATGGCGCTTCTCGCCCGACACCACCATCCAGCCGGCACGGTAGCCGCACGAGCGGTAGTTCTTGCTCAGGCCGTTGAAGGTCAGGAACAGCACGTCGTCGGCCAGCGAGGCCATCGAGGTGTGCGTGTTACCGTCAAACAGGGTCTTGTCGTAGATCTCGTCGGCCAG
>JAJUHM010000478.1 GCA_029279925.1 Aquabacterium olei | reverse complement strand
AGCACCGCTGGCGTGGCGGCGGTGTCGTCTTCGGCCAGGCTCAGCAGGCGATCGATCCAGTCGGGCGGCAACTCGCCACGCAGCTGCGCCAGCCTCAGCCGCGGGTGCGGCGTGGGCAGCGTGGTGTCGGCATCGGCCAGCAGCTCTTCGTACAGCTTCTCGCCGGGACGCAGGCCGCTGAACACGATGGGGATCTCGGCTTCGGTGTGGCCGCTCAGGTGGATCAGTTGGCGAGCCAGGTCGGCGATCTTCACCGACTTGCCCATGTCCATCACGAAGACCTGACCGGTTTCGGCCAGCGCCGCGGCCTGCAGCACCAGCTGGGCCGCCTCGGGGATGGTCATGAAGTAGCGGGTGATCTCGGGGTGGGTGACGGTGACCGGTCCGCCCTTGGCGATCTGTTCCTTGAACTTGGGGATGACGCTGCCGCTGGAGCCCAGCACGTTGCCGAAGCGCACGGCCATGAAGCGCGTGCCCGGCGCCTGGGCGGCCCAATGCGACACCACCATCTCGGCGGCGCGCTTGGTGGCGCCCATGACGTTGGTCGGGTTCACGGCCTTGTCGGTCGAGATCAGCACGAAGCGCTTGATGCCCTGCTCGGCCGCGGCCTGCGCCACGCGGAAGGTGCCCAGCGTGTTGTTGCGCAGCGCGATCCAGGCGTTGTCGTCCTCCATCAGCGGCACGTGCTTGTAGGCCGCCGCGTGAAAGACCAGCGCGGGCTGGTGGGTGGCCATGGCGCGGCGCAGCGCGGCCAGGTCCTTCACATCGCCCACCAGGCGCACCAGCGGCAGGTGCGGGAAGTGCTCACCCAGGTCCTGCTCGATCTGGTACAGCGCGAACTCGCTGAGCTCGAACAGCACGAGGCGGCTGGGGCCGAAACGGGCAATCTGGCGACACAGCTCGGAACCGATCGAGCCCCCGGCGCCGGTCACCAGCACGGTCTGCCCGCTGATGAGGGCCGACACGGCGCTTTCATCGAGCTTGACGGGCTCGCGGCCCAGCAGGTCTTCGGGTTCGATGTCGCGCACGCGGTCGATGCGCGAGCGGCCTTCGCGCAGTTCGTCGGCCGAAGGCACGGTGACGACGGGCAGGCCGGTTTCGGTGGCCAGGTCGATGGCGCGCTGGCGTTGCTCCTGCGTGGCCGAGGGCATGGCCAGCACGAGGTGGGTGACGTCGTCCAGCGTGCCCGGCTCCTTGAGCAGCTCCAGGCCACCCCACACCGTCAAGCCGGCGATGCGGCTGCCGTGCTTGCTCACGTTGTCGTCCAGCAGGCCGACCACGGTCCAGCCCCGGTGCTGGATGCCGGCGATCAGCAGCTTGGCCGCCGCGCCGGCGCCCAGCACCAGCGCGCGCTGCCCACCGGGCTGGCCGCCCGATCGGCGCGCCCGCGAGCTTTCGCTCAGCATGCGGATGGTCATGCGGCCCAGCGACATCATCACCAGCGTGAAGACGGGGTGCAGCGCCAGCACGGCGCGGGGCACCTCGACGAGCTGCGCCATCAGCACGACCACCGCGCTGGCCAGCCCCGCACCCAGGCACACCCAGGCCAGCCGGGTGATGTCATGGAAGCCCGTGTAGCGCCAGCTGGCCCGGGGTACGCCCAGCGCCCACGAGACCACGCTGTAGACCACGATGACGCCGAGCAGCACGCCCCAGTCGTAGCTGGGACGCTCGTGCAGCCAGCGCTCCACCCCCAACCGGAACAGGTAGGTGGTGTGCCAGGCCAGCAGGATCAGAAAGGCATCGCCCAGCAGCACCACGGCCTGACGGCGGGGGCGCAGTGGATCAAGAAAGCGGTTCAGCGAAGTCCAGAGCATGGTGACAGGCACGGCGGCGCCCCGGGCCGACCGGGGCAACCCGCCATTGTGCCGCGCAACGGGCGGTGGCACGCCGCCCGACGGCCCATGACACGCCCCCGGCTCGGGCGGGGAGCCGGGCTGGATGCCCCGTGCTCAGCGGCGCACGGTGGCGGCGTCCTGCCCGAACAGCAGCTTGCGCGATTCGTCGTTCACGGTCGGCGCGCCGGCGGGGTTGACCTCCTGCGCCCGCGCATAGGCCCGCTGCGTGGCCGGACGGGCGGCAATCGCGTCGAACCAGCGCTTCAGGTTCGGGAAGTCTTCCAGGCGCTGCTGCTGGCGCTCGTGCGGCACGATCCAGGGGTAGCAGGCCATGTCGGCGATCGAGTAGTGGCCGTTGACAATGAAGTCGCGGTCGGCCAGGTGGCGATCCAGCACGGCATACAGGCGTGCCGTCTCCTTCACATAGCGCTCGATGGCGTAGGGCAGCTTTTCGGGCGCATAGGTGCCGAAGTGGTGGTTCTGCCCCGCCATGGGGCCCAGGCCGCCCATCTGCCAGAACAGCCACTGCAGCGCCTCGTTGCGCCCGCGCAGGTCGGCCGGAATGAACTGGCCCGTCTTGTCGGCCAGATAGAGCAGGATGGCACCCGACTCGAACAGGCTGAGCGGCGCGCCGCCATCGGCCGGGGCCGTGTCCACCATCGCTGGGATGCGGTTGTTGGGGGCGATCTTCAGGAAGTCGGGCTGGAACTGCTCGCCCTTGCCGATGTGGATCGGGATGAGGCGGTACGGCAGGCCCGCTTCTTCCAGAAACATCGTGATCTTGTGGCCGTTGGGAGTGGTCCAGTAGTAGAGGTCGATCATGGTGACGAAGTGGGAGCGTTCAGGCAGCCATCATGCCGCCGCGCCATGCCCTGCGGGACAATGAGGGCATGTCCTTCGGTGATCCCCTCCCCCCCCTGCCCGCCCTGCCGCTGGGGCGCTACGAGCATTACAAGCGGCTGCCTTATGAGGT
>JAJUHM010000477.1 GCA_029279925.1 Aquabacterium olei | reverse complement strand
TCGGTGAGTCGGTGGTGATCGTGCTGGATCCGGGGCGCACAGGGGCGCATCTGATGGCCGGCCCACGTGATGCGACGCTGCCGGGGGTCACGCGGCGCGCCCTGCATCTGGGCCTGCCTCAGAGCGCGTCGGCTGAACAGATCCGGGATGCCGCCGAAGCCTGGCTGCAGCGCGAGGCGAAGGTCGTCTTTGCTGCGCGGGTGACCCATTACGCCGACCGCCTTGGCGTTTCCGTCACGAAGATCAGCCTGTCATCGGCGCGGACACGCTGGGGGAGCGCGAGTGCCGACGGGTCCATTCGGCTCCACTGGCGGCTCGTTCATTTCGGCCTGTCGATCATCGACTACGTTGTGGCGCATGAACTGGCCCACCTCAGGGAGATGAACCACAGCCCGCGATTCTGGGCTGTGGTGCGTTCCATCATGCCTGACTACGATGGCCCGCGGGACCAGCTGCGGCATGTGGCCATTCCCGACTGACGGACAAGCCCGATCCAGGCCGCATCAACGCCGGCATGTGCGCCTCAGCGCGGGCCATAGCGCCACATGCCCGAGGCGTCCTGTTCACGATGCAGCACCCCCTGATGCCACAGGTGGTTCAGGTGCGCCACCGCTTCGCCCATGGCAAAGGTGGTCTGGTGCAGGTCCAGTTGGCGGTGAAACAGCACCGGCAGCATCTCTGCGGCCGTCGATGGCTTGACGCGGCAGGCGGCCTCCACTTCGGACAGACGCTCGGCGTGGTGCGCGTGGAGCTGGTCGATGCGGGCATGGATGCCTTTGAAGGGCAGGCCATGCGAGGGCAGGGCCAGGGTGTCGGAGGGCAGATCCCGCATGCGCTCGATCGAAGCCAGGAACAGGCCCAATGCATCGCCTTCCGGCTCCACGTCGGTCACGCTGACGTTGGTGGAAATGGTCGGCAACAGCATGTCGCCCGAAATCAGCAGGCCATCCTGCTCGCAGAACAGCGCCATGTGCTCGGGACTGTGGCCGTACCCCGCCAGGCACCGCCAGTCGCGCGCCCCGATGCGCACCGTCATGCCGTCCATCAGGCGACGATAGGCTTGCGGCATCTCGGGCACCAGCGATGCGAAGTAGTCGCCCCGGGCGCGCACCTTGGCGAGGTCGTCCGGGTTGACCATGCCATGTGCCTGGAAGTGGGCGGCTGCCCGCTCGCCGCCGAAGCCGGTGGTCGACTGTAGCGCCAGACGGGCGGCCTGGTAATCGCCCTGGCTCATCCACAGTCGGGCCGGCGCGTCGGGTGCGCTGTGGCGCTGGATGAGCCACTGCGCGTTGCCGACGTGGTCCGGGTGCATGTGGGTCACCAGCATCCGGCCCAGATGCCGCGCCGCCAGGGGGCCATCCCACAGGGTCTGCCACGCGCTGCGGATGGCCTCGGTGGCCACGCCTGCGTCCACCACGCACCAGGCCGGCGTGCCGCCCGACTCGTCGTCCAGCACCCACAGATTGATGTGGTTGAGCGCGAAGGGCATGGGCATGCGAACCCAGTGGAGGCCCGGGGCCAGCGTCATGAGCTCGCCGACGGCGGGCGTCTGTCGCTCCCAGGGGTAGGTCAGGGGGCTGAGGGCTGGGATGTTCATGAGGCAGGTCGCGGCGTCCACATGGAGGGAAGCCGCATTGTGCCCGCACGCAGCGCCGCGCATGGGACGGTGTCTCGGGCGCCCCGGGCGCTTGCATAATGCAACAGCGCCCGATCGACCGTCGGTATCGGCTGGACGCGCCACCACCCCCATCACACTCAGCCTGGCTCACGATGTTTCCGCAACAGCTCACCGACTCCCGGGTTTTCGAGATCGCCAAAGCCCTGCTTGACGGTTTTGATCGCCACTACAAGATCTTCAGCGAGACCAGCGCGCAGTCCAAACGCCGCTTCGAGCAGGCCGACTGGCACGGCCAGCAACTGGCCCAGCGTGCCCGGATCGAGTTCTACGACATGCGCGTGGACGAGGCCATCGAGCGGCTGGAGCGCGACTTCGGCGCGAGCAAGCTCCCGATGGAGGTGTGGCACCAGATCAAGCTGTTCTACATCGGCTTGCTGACCGGGCACCACCAGCCCGAGCTGGCGGAGACCTTCTTCAATTCCGTCACCATCCAGATCCTGCATCGCAAGTACTACCGCAACGACTTCATCTTCGTGCGGCCCGCGGTGTCCACCGAGTACATCGACGACGAGGAAGGCAAGCCCACTTTCCGCGCCTTCTACCCGACGAAGGACAGCCTGCAAGCCACGCTGAAGGCCGTGGTGGAGAGCTATGAACTCGCCGTGCCGTTCGACGACCTCGACCGTGACGTCGCGCTGGTGTACGAAGCGCTGATGGAGCAGGTGGGCAATGTGCGCCTGCGCACGAACTTCCAGATCCAGGTCCTGTCCTCGCTCTTCTTCCGCAACAAGGGGGCCTACATCGTCGGCAAGGTGGTCAATGGCTTCCGCAGCCTGCCGTTCGCCATCCCCATCCTGCACAACTCGAAGAAGCGGCTCTACATCGACGCGGCGCTGTTCGGCGAGGACGATCTGCTGGCGCTGTTCAGCTTCGCCCGGGCCTACTTCATGGTGGACATGAGGGTGCCGTCTGCCTATGTGCAGTTCCTGCGCTCCCTGATGCCACGCAAGCCGCGTGGCGAGATCTACAGCGCCATCGGCCTGCAGAAGCACGGCAAGAACCTGTTCTACCGGGACTTCCTGTTCCACCTCCGCCACTCGACCGACAAGTTCCGCATCGCGCCCGGCATCAAGGGCATGGTGATGCAGGTGTTCGACCTGCCGAGCTTCCCGTACGTCTTCAAGGTCATCAAGGACTTCT
>JAJUHM010000476.1 GCA_029279925.1 Aquabacterium olei | reverse complement strand
GCCGCGTGGTCTACGGCATGACGGAGCACCGCTTGCTGGAACTGACCGGTGACGCCAGCGAGAACCCGACCATGAACCTGCCGTGCCGAGAGGTGTTCGCGCGGGGTCAGAAGCCGATCGAGGTCGTGGGCCCGGTGCCCGCGGTGGAGCACGAGATCGCCTCCCTGCACCAGGGGTTCTGGCACAAGCCCGCCTGATCCAAAACCACCCGGTCGGCCTGCGCCTTCAACGACGTGGCCGCAGCGCGGTCATAGGTGGGTCACTGGTGGGCCACCAGCCATGACTTGGCGGCTTCCAGGGCCACCAACGGCGAGACATATCCCGCACCCACGGTGACCTCGCCGTCCCAGGCCACCTTTGGCGGGTCGCCTTCGATCGCCACGGCCTCGACGCTCACGGCCCACATGCCGGTGCCGCGCCGTCGCCGGGCGGTCACCAGGTAGCTGCACCCTTCCAGGTCGACCGTCTCGTCCACCATGCTGGGGTTGAGTTGCTGCCAGGTCGTTCCCATGATCGCCTCCGTGCATCAGGTGGGCCTGGAAGCATGGTGCGCCATCCAGGGCAGCGACAACACAGGCCTAACCCTGAGCCAGGAAACACCCCTGAAATGACAAAAGCGACAAGCACTTGCATGCTTGTCGCTTTTGAACTATTCGGTGGGGTGGCTGATGGGACTCGAACCCACGACAACCAGAATCACAATCTGGGACTCTACCAACTGAGCTACAGCCACCGTTGAGCGAAGACTTAGAGTATATCGCGTTTTATCGCGTCATCACGAGGGGCTGTCGGCTTTTTTTGTTGCGTGGCGGCCTTGTTGTTGCCATCCATCACCTTCTTGCCCTCGTGCATGTACTCCACCTTGTACTTGCGCTTGAGGGCCTGGTAGTAGGCGTCGGCCTCGGCACGGCCCCAGTAGCTGCCGAACTGCGCTTCGGTTTCCTGCAGCTCCTGCGGAGACACCTCAGGCTGGATCGCCTTCGTCACCTTCAGCAGCGCCACACCGTCCGCCCCCAGATCGACCACCTTCCAGGCAGGCAGTTGGGACGCCGGCACGCGGAGCGCGGCATCCAGCACCGCCGGCGGCTGGTTGAACACGGTACGGCGCGACATCTGGACCGGCGCGGGCATCTGGGCCTGGTCGGGCGCCTTGCTCCAGGCCGCCAGCTTGCGGTTGGCGTCGTCGCGGGCCGCCTTGCGGGACTCGGCCGCAATCCAGCGCTCGCGCAGCAGCGGCTGAACCTGGTCAAACGGCTGCATGGCCGCGGGGCTGTACTTCACCACGCGGGCAGACACGAGCTTGCTCGGGCCCACTTCCACCGCTTCGGTGTTGCGTCCCTTGCCGCGGTTGACCGGATCGAACAGCGCCTGCAGCAGACGGGGGTTGGACAGCACGCCCTGGTCGCGGGTGCCCGGCACACGCAGCACGTCGGACATGGACTGGACCGTCAGCTTCAACTCGTCGGCCACCGGCTTGAGCGAGTCGGACTGCTCGTACACCCCGTTCGAGAACTTCTCGGCCGCCTCGGCATACAGGCGCTGCGCCAGTTGCTTGCGGGCTTCGTCTTCCAGCTGGGCCCGCACCGCCTCGAACGGCTGGGACTGGCCACCGCGCACGTCGGTCAGCTTGATGATGTGAAAGCCAAATTCGCTTTCCACCACGTCGCTGATCTCGCCGTTCTTCAGCTTGAACACCGCTTCGTCAAAGGGCTTGACCATGGCGCCACGGCCGAAATAGTCGAGGTCACCGCCATTCACGGCCGAGCCTTCGTCGGTCGACTGGGCCTTGGCGACTTCGGCGAACGAAGCCGGGTTCTTGCGCACCTGTGCCAGGATGGCCTCGGCCTTGGCCCGCGCGGCCTTCTTCTGGTCAGCGGTGGCCTGGGCGTCGAAACCGATCAGGATGTGGCTGGCGCGACGCTCTTCCGGCGTGGTGAAGCGGCTGGCGTTTTCCTTGTAGGACTTGCGCAGCTCTTCCTCGCTGACCGACACCTGGGACTTCAGGCTGTCCAGATCCAGCACAACGTACTGGACGTCGGCCTTTTCAGGCGACATCAGCCAGCCGCTGTTGGCGGGGTCCTTGTAGAAGGCCTGCAGTTGCTCGGCAGTCGGGTTCAGGCCGGCGGCGTAGGCCTTGGGCTCGAACTTCATCCACTGCACTTCACGGACCTGGAACAGGGCGTCCACGGCGTTGCGGTTCGACACCTTCGAGGTCTGGCCGGTCATCTGGACGCCGGAGAGCACCTGGCTGAGGGTCAATTCCTGACGGAGCAGGGCCGCAAACTGGTTCGCGGTCATGCCCCGCGCCTCCAGCAGCGCCTTGTTCAACGTGCCATCGGGGTTGCGCAGCTGAGCGAACTGCGGATCGCTGGCAAACAGGCGCTGAACCCGCGCGTCGGCGGCGGTCAGGTGCTGGTCCTGCGCCGCGGCAGCCAGCACGTACTGGCGCACCAGGCTTTCAAGCGACTGACGCTTGAATTCAGGCGTGTCGAACAGGCGCACATCGGCGTCGGGACGGCGCTGGCGCTCACGCTCCACCAGGTTGCGGTGGGCGTTGTCCCACTCGGCCTGGGGCACCTTCTGGCTGCCCACCTTGACGACGGTGTCGGCCTGGTCGGTGAACTGCGAATAGCCCTGGATGCCGAAGACCACGAAGGACGGCAGGATCAGCACCAGAAGCAGGAGTTGCAGGATGCGGGTGTTATTGCGAACGAATTCGAACATGGCGGAGGACTGGCCGATCACCAGTCGGGTCGCAGGATCGCAGACAACACAAAGGCGAACCGAGGTTCGCCTTCTGATGCCCATCGGTGGTGGGTGCTGAG
>JAJUHM010000475.1 GCA_029279925.1 Aquabacterium olei | reverse complement strand
CCAGGGATTCCGCAGTTTGAGGTCATTCCCCAGGGGCTTGGCTGGCTTTGGACCGAGGCTCGCGTGCTGAAACGGCGACATCCAGGCCTTCATCGCCCCGGGCTCGCGCGCCCGTGACGTGGAGCTGCAACACCCCGTCGGCCAGTACACCCTGGAGTGCCATGCCCGTGTGCACCTGTCCGACACCGGCAATCGGTCGCCCCTCGGCGTCGCTGAGCCAGGCATAGCCACGGTCCAGCACCCGCTGAGGGCTCAGTGCCTCGAGTCGGCCGGCGAGCCGCTCGAGTCGATGGACCTCACGCTCGAGCGCCCGCTGCGTGGCCCGACTCAGCCGGTGCGCCAGCAGCGGCCAGTCCTGCCGCGCCCGCTCGGCGCGCCGATCGCTCGCGACACCCAGTCGATGGGTCAGCAGCGCCAATCGTCGGCGTTCATCCTGCAGCGCGTTGCCAGGGCGAGCCAGGCGGGCTGCGGCGCGGTCCAGGCGCTGCGCCTGCCCATCCAGGCGCCGCTGGGCGCGGTGGCGCAGCAAGTGAGCCAGCCCCCTCAGCGCATCCAGGGATGTGAGGCGATCCTGCGCTGCCAGCTCTGCTGCGGCGGTGGGCGTCGGGGCCCGCAGGTCGGCGGCAAAGTCGCACAGGCTCACGTCGGTCTCGTGACCGACACCGCACACCACGGGAATGGGAAACGCCGCCACCGCCTGCACCACCCGTTCGTCGTTGAATGCCCACAGGTCTTCCAGCGAGCCTCCACCCCGGCACAGGATGACCGCGTCAATCACCCGCCCTTGCCGGTGCAAGGTGGCCAATGAGGCGAGCGCCGACACCAACTGAGGCGGGGCCTCGGGCCCCTGCACACTCGCCGGCGCCAGAACGACTTCGACGTGCGGTGCACGGCGACGCAGCGCCGTCAGCACGTCATGCAGGGCCGCCGCGGCCAGAGAAGTCACCAGCCCCAGCCTTCGAGGAAAGGCGGGAATGGGGCGCTTGCGCGACGGATCGAACAGCCCTTGCGCCTCCAGGCGGGCCTTCAGCCGAAGAAACTGTTCATACAAGGCGCCCTCGCCCGCCGGTCGCATCGACTCCGCGATCAACTGGAGCTCGCCACGCGCCTCGTAGACCGCGAGCGAACCCCGGACTTCCACGACCATGCCCTCGGAAGGCGCAAAAGTCAGTTGGGACAGCGCCCGGCGAAAGATGGCGCAGCGCAGACTTGCCCCGCCATGCTCGTCTTTCAGGGTGAAATAGCCGTGGCCGCTGGCCGCCCGCGTGAAACTGCCGATCTCTCCGCGCACCACGCAGGGTGAAAAACGGGCTGCAAGGGCGTCGCCAATCGCCTGCACCAGCGCCCCGACACCCCAGACCCGCACCAGCGCCTGCGCACCCTCGTCGCCCCGCCATCCAGCCATTTACGCCCCCCTCCAGCCCAGCGCAAAGCGAGGTCCACCGGCCTCGGCATGGCAGACAAGTCCACAAGGGGTGCAGATCAAGGGCATGCGGCAAATTTTGCCGAAAGTTTCGCCGCAAGGCGTCATAAGTCGTTGATTTTTAAAGACAAAAAGCTGCGTAAAAATGCAGCAACCCAAGAAGGACCTCGTGTTTTCGGGGCATTCGGCGTGGACTCACAGGGTTGCCCACAAAGTTATCCACAGAAACGGTGGATGACTCGGCAGTTGGCAATCGACGGCCCCGCCATCGGTTGCTCCGGGAAGACCCAAACGCCGACGTCCCACATCGGGCAGGCCGTCCGCGAAATCGACGCCATAATCCTCAGCTGTCCTGAGCAGGGCCGGCACGGTCGCAGCCGGCCCCACTTCACGGGGGAGAACCTTGCTGTCCATCTTACAAGCCGCGGGCTGGCCCATCATTCCGCTGGTGCTCTGCTCCATTGTCGCCCTGGCCCTCATCATCGAGCGGCTGCTGAGCCTGCGATCCGACCGCATCGCCCCGGGCAACCTGCTCGACGAGGTGATGACGGTCACCCGCAGCAACCTGCCGCCCGCCGACACCGTCAACAAGCTGGCGGAGAACTCGGTGCTGGGGCAGTTGCTGGCGCAAGGCCTGCGTGCGTGCAGCACCGAGCCTCGCATTGCGGAAGCGTCTCTGCGACGCGCCTTCGAGGCCGCAGGCCGGGATGCGGTGCACACGCTGGAACGGAACCTGAATGCGCTGGGCACCATCGCGTCGGCCGCGCCGCTGCTGGGTCTGCTGGGCACCGTGATCGGCATGATCGAAATCTTCGGTGCGACCGGTGCCGCGTCCGGGGCCGCCGTGGAAGGCAACCCCGCCGAACTGGCCCATGGCATCTCCGTGGCGCTCTACAACACGGCCTTCGGCCTGATCGTGGCCATCCCTTCGCTGATGTTCCATCGGCACTTCCGCGCCCGGATCGACGCCTACACGCTGCAACTCGAGCAGGCGGCCGAGCGCATGGTGCCGCACCTGCTGCGCCTGAGCAGCACGTCCCGCCGCTGAACGGGGCGCAACATGGCCATGAACTTTCGCAAGCGCCACCGTGTGGATGAACCGGACATCAACCTGATTCCGTTCATCGACGTGCTGCTCGTCATCCTCATCTTCCTGATGCTGACGACCACCTATTCGAGGATGCGGGAACTCAAGATCACCCTGCCGGCTGCCAGCGCACAGCCCGCGGACGCGCGGCCGAAAGAGCTGGTCGTGGCGGTGACGTCCGATGGCCGCTATGTCGTCAACCAGCGCATGGTCGAGGGTCGGAGCGTGGAACTGCTCGCGGCCGCGATGTCATCCTCGGCCGGGCCGGCCAAGGACACGGTCGTGGTGATCACGGCCGACGCGTCGGCGTCGCACCAGAGCGTGATCAACGTGATGGACGCCGCGCGACGCGTGGGCCT
>JAJUHM010000474.1 GCA_029279925.1 Aquabacterium olei | reverse complement strand
GATGACCATGCCGGCCGGCGTCGACTCGAGGTGAAGGTCGCTGGCCTGTGCCGTGAGGGCATCGAACAGCGTGGCATCCAGCAGACGGATCACCGGGCTGCTCTGCCTGCTGATGGCGTCCACGGACAGCGCGTGCGGTGCGCCGTCCTCGCGGGCGGACAACTCGGCGTCCGTGTGCGCCAGCACACCGCGGGCCTCGAAGGCCTGTTCTCCGCGTGCCAGCAGCACCCCGAGCGTGTCGTCGTCCAGCACCCGCCACTGGACAGGGCCGCCACGTGCGCGTGTCAGCAACTCGCGCTGCATCGCTGAAGGAGGACGGGCCGCCAGCGCCCAGGTCGAGCCGCCCGCATCCTCGGCCACCACGATCTTCAGCCGCAGCGCCGTCGCCAGCGGCCAGCCATCCCAGCACAGGCGCCAGTTCAGCGGAGAGTCGGCGTCGGCCGCCACCGCCGCTTCCAGCGAGGTTCCGGCGATGTCGTCGTTGTCCAGCATCGCGTTCACTGAATCTGCTCCGCCACCTGGAAGATGGGCAGGTACATCAGCACCACGATGCCGCCGATCAAGGTGCCCATCACCAGCATCAGCACCGGGCTCACGACCTTGCCAACCCACTCGGTGAAGCGGGCCAGCTCCTCGTCATAGAAGGTGGCAGCCCGCTCCAGCATGGTGCCCAGCTCGCCGGTCTGCTCCCCCACCCGCACCATGCGCAGCGACACCGGGGTGATGAGCCCGTGCTGCTGCAGGGCGTCGGACAGCCGGGTGCCCTCACGCACGCGCCGGGTGGCATCGGCCAGCGCCCCCTTGAGCGAGGCACCCATCAGTTCGGCGGATGCCTCCATCGCTGGCACCACGGCCACGCCGGCCTGCAACAGCAGGCCCAGCGTGCGATACAACGAGGCCAGCTCGATCAGCCTCAGGCGCTCGCCGATGACCGGCGCGCGCCACAGCCGGGCATTCACAGCCGCCCGCGTGGCAGGGTGGCGCACCACCATCACGGCCGCCGCGATGGCGCCTCCCAGCACGGCCAGCGCATGCCAGGGATGATCGCCCACGGCCCGCCCCGTGCGCAGCAGCAGACCCGACAACCACGGCAGCTCCCCCCCCATGCCTTCGTAGATCTCGGCGAAACGGGGCACGACGAACACCGTCAGAAACGCGATCACCAGTAGGCTGGCGCCGATCAGGATGGCCGGGTAGATCGCAGCACTGACGAGCTTGTCACGCAGGCCCGTCAGCCATGCCAGGTAGGCCGCGTGCTGACGCAGCGCCTGCGGGGTCTGGCCCGTGCGCTGGCTGGCTTCGATCGACGCGATGAGCAAGGGGCTGAAGGCCGCCGGGTGCGCCCGCATGGCCTGAGCCAGAGTGCGCCCCTGTGACAGCGCCTGGGTCAACCCCCGCATCACCTGCGCCACCTGAGGGCTCGCTTCTTTCTCGCACAGCGTCTGCAAGGCCTCGTACAGCGGAATGCCGGCATCGAGCAGCACCGCCAGCTCCTGACAGAACAGTCGCCGGGGAAAGTCGAGCCGTCCGCGGGCAGACCGAGTGCGGCCATCAGGCGGGATGGCGGGCGGAACCCGTCCGCCAGGGGTGGGGCTGGCTGGCAACATCATGCGCTCGGGACCTCACCAGTTGGTGATGTCCTGATCCTCCCCGTCGCCACCTTCGCGGCCGTCCTTGCCATACGACAGGAGGTCGTAGTCACCGTGCTCGCCCGGCGACTTGTAGACGTAGTCACGGCCCCAGGGGTCGCGCGGCGGCGCCTTGCGCAGATAGGGTCCCCACCAGCGGGTCTCGTCGGCCGGCTTCACCCACAAGGCGCCCAGCCCCTGCTCGGTGCTCGGATAACGGCCCGTGTCGAGGCGATACTGGTCCAGTGCCTTGCCCAGCGCATCGATCTGCGCGGCCGCGGCCTTGACTTCGGACTTGCCGATCTGCGAGAAGAAGCGCGGTCCCACATAGCCCGCCAGCAGCCCGATGATGACCAGCACCACCAGCAACTCCAGCAGCGTGAAGCCCCGTTCGGACGGGGCGAAGGGCACCGCGCTGCGGCGTGCACCAGTGGGCTTCATGGACTCCTACCTTTGTTCAGGCTGACGCCAGGTTTGACGCAGCGGCCGTGATCCTATTGACCCATCGCTGACAGGTTTGTGACATGCCGCCCCCCTGATCCGATGACCTCATGGCCCATCACGCCGCTGACACATCGGGTGGCGAGACTCCCTCGATCCCTCATGTCATCCTTCCTTCAGGAGCTCGCTCGATGATCCGCTTCACCCTCAGCGCCCTGGCGCTGGCCCTGGTCTCGCTCCATGCCGACGCGCACCGACCGGGCACCGATCCCGTTCAGGGCACACAGCCCCTGGTGATCGCCCACCGCGGCGCCAGTGGCTACGTGCCCGAGCACACGCTGGCCGCCTACTGGCTGGCCATCGAGCAGGGTGCCGACTACGTCGAGCCCGACCTGGTCAGCACCAAGGACGGCGTGCTGGTCGCCCGCCATGAGAACGCGATCGCCATCGTCAACCCCGACGGCAGCATTCGTGAAGCGACAACCGACGTGGCCGAGCGCCCGGAATTCCTTCACCGCAAGACGACCAAGGTGATCGACGGCACGGCCATCACCGGCTGGTTCACCGAAGACTTCACGCTGGCCGAACTCAAGACCCTGCGCGCCCGGGAGCGCCTGCCCCAGCTGCGCACTGCCAACACCCGCTTCGACAACATGTTCGAGATCCCGACGCTGCAGGAGGTCCTCGATCTGGTCGAGCAGGCCAACCAGCGTCGGCGTCAACAGGCTTTCGCCGAAGGTGGCGTCCGCGCTGCCGCGCGCGTCAAGCCCATCGGCGTCTATCCGGAAACCAAGCACCCGACCTACTT
>JAJUHM010000473.1 GCA_029279925.1 Aquabacterium olei | reverse complement strand
TGGACGCCTGCACCTGGCCAAGACGCTGGCCCAGGGCGGCAACGTGCTGATGCTCGACGAACCCTCCAACGACCTGGACGTCGAAACCCTGCGTGCGCTGGAAGACGCCCTGCTGGAGTTTGCGGGCAGCGCGATGATCATCTCCCACGACCGCTGGTTCCTCGACCGCATCTGCACGCACATCCTCGCCGCCGAGGGCGACTCGCAATGGGTGTTCTTCAACGGCAACTACCAGGAGTACGAGGCCGACAAGAAGAAGCGCCTGGGTGAAGAAGGCGCCCGTCCGAAGCGTGTGCGCTTCAAGCCCATCCGCTGAGCCACCGATCTGCCAGATCAAGGAACAAAGCCCGCCATGTGCGGGCTTTCTTCTTCCCGTATCTGCATGCTTTCGGGGGTTAACACGGGGCTTCCTGCAGGGAAGTGCCAGAAGCCGGGGTCTAGAATTTGCCGCAACCTGCTGCCTTGCATGGGGCTGCAGCACGACCACCACCGGAGACCTTTCGATGACCACACGCATGACCCGCCTGCTGACCTCCACCGCGCTGGCCTTCTCGGCCCTGACGATGGGCGGGTGCGCACTGATCGAGTCCAACGTCAGCAACACCACGCTCTCCATCCTTGAGGACGGCTTCACGCCGCCGGTGCTGCAGGTCACGGACGTCGAGATGGCCTGCAGCTTCTCGATGGTCAACGCCCCGCTGGTGGGCGCGGCACGCAACTTCTACGGTGACCCCTCGCTGATGGAAACCGTGATGCTGTCGTCGGCCGGGGTCTGTGCCGAGAACCAGGCGATCAACGAAGAGATGCGCTACCTGCGCGCCTCGCGCGACAAGCGCGCCGACGAGGCGCAGGACGCACGCATCAGCCAGAAGCGCCTGCTGGCGGTGGCTGCGCAGCGTCAGTACGCCGCATTCAACCGCATGAAGACTAAGCTGGAGCAGAAGTACTTCTTTAAGTACGGCAGCAGCTGCCCTCGCTTCAAGCGCGACTTCGACGAGCTGGTCTACCTGCTCGGCAGCGTGGCCGGCCTGCAGGCCATGCAGAACGACATCGCGGCCCAGCAGTCGGTCGGTGTGCCAACCGACATCGCGCCGCTGGCTGACAAGGCCATGGGCTGCCTGGATAACGCCAAGTGGTGGGGTGCCCCGGAGGCCACCCGCGCTGTCGTCTGGAGCATCATCCCGGGCGGCGCCGACGGCAAGGACGTCAAGGGCACCTTCGAGCGTGCCATGAGCCAGGGCGAAGCCAAGGGCGTGCGCCTGCCCCACGTGATGGCCGCCGTCGCCGCACAGTCTGCAGACGACCGCACCGGCCTGCGCGACATCATCAAGCGCTTCACCGCCAACCGCGACTTCCAGCCCAACCCCGACTACCGACTGATCGACGCCATTGCACAGTCGCAGATCACGAACATGTCGGATCGCCTCTGGACACAGGGAGCTGGCACCCGTACCCCGATGGCCTCGCTGGGCAAGTTCTGGGACGACAAAGCCGACAACATTGACGCGGACAGTTTCCTGAAGTGACGCTTCGCCCGGCATGCGAGGCGCTAGGGAATTCCCTTCCCTCGTGTGCGTGGCGCCGCGCATACCCGCTCACGGCATCCCCAGATATAGTTACAAAACGGTTGTTTGAACAACGGGCGTAGTCAGATCAGACCACGCAGCAGACAACGGGCCGAGGTCCGCGCCAAGCGCGCGACCCCGGCCCTTTTTGGTACCGAGGAGCAGTAGCATGAAGTTGGCCCGTCACATGAGCCAGGTCGGTCTCGCCGGCCTGATTGCGATCAGCGCAGCCCCTGGCGTCCATGCCAGTCAGAAGGTGTGCGTTTACGACCTGCTGGGCGCCTCCGGCGACCTGTTCAACATGGCCAAGGACTACGCGGTGGCCATGCAGAAGAGCGGCGCCGCCATCGAACTCAAGGGCTACACCGACGAGCGCGTGGCGACCGAAGACTTCCGCACTGGTCAGTGCGACGCCGTGATCGCGACGGCCTTCCGCACCCGCCAGTTCAATGCGGTGGCCGGCTCGATCGACACGCTGGGCGCCACCACGATCGTGCGCGACGGCAAGATCGACATGGCTGCCAGCTACGACGTCGTCCGCAAGCTGGTGCAAACCTATGCCGACCCGGCCGCTGCCAAGCTGATGACAGAGGGGCCGTACGAGATCGGCGGCATCACGCCGCTGGGCGCGGCTTACCCCATCGTCAACGACCGCAAGATCAACACGGTCGAGGCCCTGGCCGGCAAGCGCATCGCGTCCTTCGACTACGACAAGGCCCAGGCCGTGATGATCCAGCGCATCGGGGCCCAGCCGGTGTCTGCCGACATCACCAACTTCTCGTCCAAGTTCAACAATGGCTCGGTCGACATGATCGCGGCGCCTTCGCTGGCCTACAAGCCGCTGGAGCTGCACAAGGGCATCGGCAGCAACGGCGCCATGGTCCGCTTCCCGATCATGATCCTGACCTACCAGGTCGTCTTCAACCGCAACAAGTTCCCGGAAGGCTTCGGCCAGGCATCGCGCAGCTACTGGATGACCCAGTTCGATCGCGCGCTGCAACTGATCCGGCAGGCCGACGCCAGCGTCCCGCCCGGCACCTGGATGGACCTTTCCTCCGAGAACGCCTACAAGTACACGCTGATGCTGCGTGAGTCGCGCATCGACATCGCGCAAAAGGGCCTGTATGACAAGCGCGGCCTGAAGGTGATCAAGAAGGTGCGGTGCAAGGTGAACCCGGCCGATCCGCCGATCCTGACGCTGGCGCTGACGAGCGACACGCTCCCGGTCTCGCGCCTGTCGGACATCGTGGACACGCAGCTCGCGCAAAGGCTCGCGCAGGTCGGCGGCGTCGGGCGCGTGGCGGTGCAGGGGAACAT
>JAJUHM010000472.1 GCA_029279925.1 Aquabacterium olei | reverse complement strand
CCGCTCGCCATCGTCCTCCTCCGGATGTGCCGGTGCAGCCCGCCCATCCGTTGGTGGCCCCCCTTGGTCAGAGAGTAACCGTACCGGGAAGGCCGCAGGGCCGGCAGGCAGGCCTGGCGGACGGGCGGTGTGCCGGGAGGTCCTGCCTTCCGCCACTGACCATGGCGCCGCGCTGCGCTGCCCGGCGGCACCGATGACTCGTTTCTGCAATAAATTGCGGCGCTGCTGCAGGAAGGCGACTACCGACCCTGGCGAAAGGAGGAGAGGCCATGGCTGCTGGACACCCTCACAACGCGGCGACATGCCGCAACCCGGCTGCTCGCAGGAGGCGCACATGCTGATCAAGCAGGCGGACGACCATACGGCCACGCTCGCGGCGCTCGAACGCGCGGCCGCGGGCACCGGCCCGGACGCCCGGCGCGCGGCCGAGGAACTGCGCATCCGTGTAATGACCCAGTGATTTCCTGCTCAGGTGTTACCTTGAAGAGGAGCACCCATGAGCATCGTGATGGAAGAAGAGATCAAGCGTTGGACGGCCCGGCGGAAGTCGGCGTTGGTCCTGGAGATCATCCATGGCAAGACCACCGTGGCCGAGGCCAGTCGGCAGTTCGATTTGCCGCCCTCCGAGATCGAGACCTGGATCGAGGAGGGCAAGCGTGGGCTGGAGAACGCCCTGCGGGCCAAGCCCGAGGACGTGCGTGAGCAGTACGAGCGCCAGCTCAAGGAGCTGCAGGAAGCGTACGGGGAGGCCATGCTGGAGCTGCGTGCTCGAAAAAAATTGGCGTCCCTGTTGGGCAAGGACGAGACCTGATGGTCACGATCCAGCAGGGACTGCGGGAAGACGGGATCCGGGTGTCGATGGCCAAGCTGTGCCGGTGGTTCGGCCAGCCGCGGCGGACGGTCTACTACAAGCCGACCAAGGCGGCGCCGAAGGTACAGGAGGCGCTGGCCGCGCCGATCAAGGCGCTGATCGAGCAAGAGCCGTCGTTCGGCTACCGCACGGTGGCCGGTCTGCTGGGGCTGAACAAGAACACCGTGCAGCGGATCTTCCGGCTCAAGGGCTGGCAGGTCCGCAAGCGGGCGGTCGGGTTCCGGCCGCGGATCGAGGCGTTGCCGTCGGTGGCGCAGGCACCGGACGAACGCTGGGCAACCGATCTGTGTCGGGTGTGGGGCGGTCGCGACGGCTGGCTGACGCTGGCCCAGGTGATCGACTGCTACACGCGGCAGCTGCTGGGCTGGCACCTGTCGCGCAGCGGCAAGGCGACCACCGCGGCGGCGGCCCTGGAGCAGGCGCTGATCACCCGCTTCGGCGTGCTCGGGCGTGTGCCCACCCCCTTCCTGCTGCGCTCGGACAACGGCCTGGTCTTCACCAGCCGCAACTACACCCGGCTGGTGCGCAGCTACGGTCTGCGGCAGGAGTTCATCACGCCGCACTGCCCGCAGCAGAACGGCATGGTCGAACGGGTCATCCGCACGCTGAAGGAGCAGTGTCTGCACCGGCACCGCTTCGAAAGCCAGTCACACGCCACGCGTGTGGTCGGCGACTGGATCCAGTTCTACAACCACCGGCGTCCACACCAGGCGCTGGGCATGAAGACACCCGCGGAGGCGTATGCTTTAGCGGCCTGACCTGTGCAGGAACCGCTGGGTCATTACATCCGCAAGGCGGGCTTGAAGGGTGAAGCCGAGTCGGCCTATCTGATCGACTTCGATTTCGCCCAGTCGAAGAATTGGGTCGTCATCCACGACCTGCGGCTCGAGCACGCCGGCCGCGTGGCCCAGATTGACCACCTGCTGATCAACCGTTGGCTGGACTTCTACGTGCTGGAATCCAAGCACTTCCACGCCGGCCTGAAGATCACCGACGACGGCGAGTTTCTGCGCTGGAACGCCTTTCGTAAGACCTACGAAGGCATGGCCTCGCCGCTGAAACAGAACGAGCGCCACATCGCCGTGCTGCGTGACGTGGTCGCCGCCATAGATCTGCCCGTGCGCCTGGGCCTGCGGCTCACGCCCACGTTCTATTCGCTGATCCTGGTCGCCCCCAACGCCCGCATCGACCGATCGCGGCAGTTCGACACCTCGCGCGTCATCAAGGCCGACCAGTTGAAACAACGCATCTGGAAGGACATTGACGAGGAGAAACCGCTCCTCAACCTGGCGAAGACCACCAAGTTCGAGTCCAGCGAAACCGTGGAACAAGTGGCGCGACAGTTGACGGCACTGCATCGCCCGCTGGCTGTGCCCGCACCGCCGGCGCCAGCGCCGGCCCGCCCCACGATGCGGGCCCCTGTACACAAGGAGTCCCGGCGGCCGCCGCAGATGCGCGAAGAGCCCCCGAAGCAGCCATCCGCGCCGCGCGAGACACCCGCATGCAAGAGCTGCGGTCACGACGCGGGCGAGATCCTCTACGGCAAATACGGCTATTACTTCAAATGCGGCCGCTGCCAGGGCAACACCGCGGTTCGCTTCACCTGCCAACCCGGCCACAACCCCAGGCTGCGCAAGCAGGGCGTCGAGTTCTTCCGTGAATGCGCCGACTGCGGCACCAGCACCCTGTTCCACCGCAACCCCGCCTGAGCGCGCCTATGATCCTCACGCTCCCCGTCCTCGCCTACCAGCTTCTGTTCGTGCTGGTCCTGTACGTCGCCAGCCGCTTCGGCCGGACGGCCCTCACCCTCGCCATGCTGGCCTGCCTGCTCTGGACCGCCACCCACCTGTTCTTCCCGCCGCTGATGGTGCTGCAGGCCGGCGTCATCGTCGGCACCTATGCCTGGCTGCGCGGGAAGACACGGCCGACCCCTCGGTAGCCGCCCGTAGCCCGGAAAAGGCCGAAGGCCGCATCCGGGTGACCGCCTCGTGGCCCGCCGCGCCGTGTTCCTTCGCCGCGGGCT
>JAJUHM010000471.1 GCA_029279925.1 Aquabacterium olei | reverse complement strand
CATGCCCATCACCATGACCGACACGGCGGCCCGCCACGTGCAGAAGTCGCTGGCGAAACGGGGCAAGGGCATCGGCCTGCGCCTGGCAGTGAAGACCAGCGGGTGCTCGGGCCTGGCGTACGCGATGGAGTTCGTCGACGAGCCCCAGCCTGAGGACGTGGCTTTTCAGAGCCATGGCCTGACATTGCTGGTCGACCCCAAGAGCCTGCCCTTTCTGGACGGCACCGAGCTGGATTTCGTGCGCGAGGGCCTGAACGAAGGCTTCAAGTTCCACAACCCGAACGCCAAGGCGGCATGCGGGTGTGGCGAGAGCTTCGCCGTCTGAGGGACCGAGCATGGCACTGCTGCAGATTGCCGAGCCGGGACAGAGCGCGGCCCCTCATCAGCACCGGCTGGCGGCGGGCATCGACCTGGGTACGACCAATTCGCTGGTGGCCAGCGTGATGAGTGCCGTGCCGCGGTCGATGGCCGACGCGCACGGACGCCTGCTGCTGCCCTCGGTGGTGCGCTATGCCCTCAACGGCGTCGTGACGGTCGGCGCCGATGCGCTGGAAGCACAGGCCACCGACCCCTTGAACACGATCGCATCGGTCAAGCGCCTGATGGGCCGCAGCCTGGCCGACATCGAATCGTCCGGCGCGCCGGCCTATCGCCTGGTCGAGCAGCCGGGCATGGTGATGGTGGAGACGGCCGCGGGGCTGAAGTCTCCCGTGGAGGTCTCGGCAGACATCCTGCGCACGTTGGGCGCGCGGGCCGAAGCCGCACTGGGCGGCCCCCTGACCGGCGTGGTGATCACGGTGCCCGCCTACTTCGATGATGCACAGCGCCAGGCCACCAAGGACGCCGCACGCCTGGCCGGCCTGCCGGTGCTCCGCCTGCTCAACGAGCCGACCGCCGCAGCCATCGCGTACGGACTGGACAAGGGATCTGAAGGCACGTATGTGGTCTACGACCTCGGGGGGGGCACGTTCGATGTCTCGGTCCTGAGGCTGTCGCGCGGCGTGTTCGAGGTCCTGTCGACCGGCGGGGACTCGGCACTCGGCGGTGACGACGTCGACCGGGTGCTGGCGATGTGGATGGCCACGCAGGCCGAACAGGACTGGACCGCGCTGGGCCCGCAGGATCGGCAGCACCTGCTGATCTGCGCTCGGGCCGCCAAGGAGGCGCTGTCGGGCTACGCGGCGGTCGATGTGCCGCTGGCCCTGCCCGGCAACCCGGCCGATACCCGCGCCGCCACGCTGACGCGCGAGGTCTTTGCCGACCTGACGCGGGGGTTGATCCAGAAGACGCTGTCGGCCACCCGACGTGCCCTGAAGGACGCCGCCGCCGAGATCGGCGAGGTGGACGGGGTCGTGCTGGTGGGCGGCTCCACACGCATGCCCGTGGTCCGGGAGGCCGTGGCGCGGATGTTCGAGCAGGAACCGCTGACCGATCTCAATCCGGACGAGGTGGTCGCACTGGGTGCCGCCATCCAAGCTGATGCCCTGGTGGGCAACCGGCAGGGCGATGGGGGCTGGCTGCTGCTGGATGTGTGCCCGCTTTCGCTGGGGCTGGAGACCATGGGTGGCCTGGTCGAGAAGATCATTCCGCGCAACACCACCCTGCCGGCATCGCGGGCGCAGGACTTCACGACCTTCAAGGACGGGCAGACCGCGATGAGCCTGCATGTCGTGCAAGGCGAGCGCGAAGGCGTCAAGGACTGCCGCTCGCTGGCCCGCTTCACTTTGCGCGGCATCCCGCCCATGGTGGCCGGTGCTGCGCGCATCCGGGTCACCTTTCAGATCGACGCCGATGGCCTGTTGAGCGTCAGCGCCCGAGAGCAGAGCACCGGGGTGGCCACCGAAGTTCAGGTCAAGCCGTCATACGGCCTGGACAACGACCAGATCGCCGCCATGCTGAAGGACAGTGTGGGCCACGCCGACGAGGACATGCGCATGCGCATGCTGCGCGAGGCCCAGGTGGACGCACGGCGCCTGCTGGATGCCACCGAAGCGGCCCTGGCCGAGGACGGCGAAGCCCTGCTGTCGCCGCTGGAGCGGCAGCAGGTGCGCGATGCCATCAACCTGGTGGCGGATCGGCTGGAGACGCAAGCCGACACCGATGCGGTGAAGTCAGCGTGCCAGGCCCTCAATGCCGTCACGACCGCCTTTGCCGCACGCCGGATGGACGCCGGCATCCGCAAGGCCCTGTCAGGCCGCGTGCTGGCCACGCTCAGCTGAGGACGCCACCATGCCCATTGTCACGGTGCTGCCGCACAGCCAGTTGTGTCCCGAAGGGGTGCAGTTCGAAGTGGCCTCGGGAAGCTCATTGTGTGAGGCGCTGCTGGCCAACGGGGTGGCCATCGAGCACGCGTGCGACATGGTGGCGGCTTGCGCCACTTGCCATGTACTGGTGCGCCAGGGAGGCGACGCGCTGGCCGCGCCGGACGATGACGAGAACGATGAGCTGGACAATGCCTGGGGCCTGGAGCCCTGCTCGCGCCTGGCCTGCTGCGTGAAGCTGCGCGGCGCAGACCTGACGATCGAGCTGCCACGCCACACGCGCAACCTGGCGCGGGAACGGCCTTGAATGCCTGCCTTCTCGCACACTCAACTTCACCGGCTCATTGAGTGAGCCTATGCCCTCGCAGATTCGAAGCCGCCTCCTTGCAGGCGGCTTTGTTTTGGCCGCTGTCCTTCGTGACGGGGCGCTCTGCATGTGGCAAAGAAAACAAACCCGACAAGCCCCTCCGACAGCCTGGACCGGACCAGACACCACCGCCCCATCACATGCGCATCGATCAGAAAAAACGCTTTTGTTTTCAATGACTTGAAGCGATTCAGAAGACCTGATCGCACATGGCACACCCCTTGCAGAACAGCCTGCAAGTGAACCGCAACCCGCCCTGCTCTCCTG
>JAJUHM010000470.1 GCA_029279925.1 Aquabacterium olei | reverse complement strand
AGACGCCCGACTGGATGGTCGAGCGCCTGGCGCGCTGTGGTCAGCGTTCGGTGTCGCCCCTGGTCGACATCTCGAACTACGTGATGTTCGAGCTGGGCCAACCCTCGCACGTGTTCGATCTGGACAAGGTCAAGGGCGGCATCACCGTGCGCTGGGCGCGTGAAGGCGAAAGCCTCAAGCTGCTGAACGGCAACACCGTGGCACTGGACGGGCAGGTGGGCGTGATCGCCGACGACGCCCAGGTCGAGTCGCTGGCCGGTGTGATGGGCGGTGACGCCACGGCCGTGGGCGACGACACCCGCAATGTCTACCTCGAATCGGCCTTCTGGTGGCCCAAGGCGATTGCCGGCCGCGCACGCCGCTACAACTTTTCGACCGACGCGTCGCACCGCTTCGAGCGCGGCGTGGACCCGGCGCCCACCGTGGCCTACCTTGAGCGCATCACGCAGCTGATCCTCGACATCTGCGGCGGCGAGGCCGGCCCGGTGGACGACCAGGTCGTGCGCCAGGCTGAACGCCAGCCGGTGACGCTGCGCCTGTCGCGCGCCCAGCGCGTGATCGGCATGCCGGTGTCGCGCGAAGAGGTCGAGACTGTCTTCACTCGCCTGGGCCTGGCCTTCACTGCCAGCGCCGTCGAAGGCGACGTGCACCTGACCGTGACGCCGCCGAGCTGGCGCTTCGACATCCAGATCGAGGAAGACCTGATCGAGGAGGTCGTGCGCGTGATCGGCTTCGACAAGCTCCCCAAGCGCGCACCCAAGGCCCCGGTGGTGTCCGAGGTGCGTCCGGAGGCGCAACGCAGCCTGTATGCGGTGCGCCGTGCCGTGGCCGCCCGTGGCTACCAGGAAGCGATCACCTTCAGCTTCGTCGAGGCCCGCTGGGAAGCCGACTTCGCAGGCAACGCCGACCCGATCAAGGTGCTGAACCCGATCGCCGCCCCGCTGGCCGTGATGCGCTCGACGCTGATCGGCAGCCTGGTGGAGGTGCTGCGCACCAACCTCGCCCGCAAGGCCGATCGCGTCCGCCTGTTCGAGGTGGGGCGCGTGTTCCGCCGCGACGCCAGCGTGGTCGACAGCGACCAGACCGTGGGTGGCTTCGACCAGCCGGTGAAGGTGGCGGGCCTGGCCTATGGCCCGGCCGAGGCGCTGCAGTGGGGCGTGGCCAGCCGCAACGTTGATTTCTTCGATGTGAAGGGCGACGTCGAGGCGCTGCTGGCCCCGCGTCAGGCGCGCTTCGAGGCGGTCGAGCATCCGGCCTTCCACCCGGGCCGCTGCACCCGCGTGGTGGTCGATGGCCGCGATGTCGGTGTCATCGGCGAGCTGCACCCGAAGTGGCGTCAGGCCTATGACCTGCCGCTGGCACCGGTGCTGTTCGAACTGGATGCCGCCGTGCTGGCCGAGCGCGTGGTGCCGTCGTTCACCAGCGTGCCCAAGATGCAGTCGGTGTTCCGTGACCTGGCGCTGGTGGTCAAGGATGCGGTGTCGCATGAGGCGTTGACGGGTGCCATCACCGCCGCGCAGACCGGCGGCCTGGTCCGTGCTGCCCGACTGTTCGACATCTACAAGCCGAAGTCCCCGGTTCAAGGGATGGGCGAGGACGAGCGCAGTCTCGCGGTGCGTGTCGAACTGCGCGATGATGAACAGACGCTGACGGATGAACGGATCGATGGCGCCATGAAGGCCGTGATGGCTGCATTGGCGGAATCCGTTGGCGCGCGCGTCCGCGGCTGACGGCGGACAAGGGAGACCCGGGATGAACGACAAGCTCAGCGACCTGACGGTCCTGCTGCCCACCATCGAGACGCCGACGCTGACGAAGGCCGAGCTTGCCGAGTTGCTGTTCGAGCGACTCGGTCTGAACAAGCGTGAGTCCAAGGACATGGTCGAGGCCTTCTTCGAGCTGGTGCAAGGCACGCTCGTCGAAGGGCAGGACGTGAAGCTGTCCGGTTTCGGCAATTTCCAGATTCGGCGCAAGGCTCCCCGGCCGGGCCGCAACCCGCGCACCGGTGAGTTGATTCCGATCGCGGCCCGCAACGTGGTGACCTTCCATGCGAGCCAGAAGCTCAAGGATGTCGTCCAGGGAGATGTGTCCGCAGAAGGACACATGGAGTAAAGTCTGTGGCCTTTGTCCGAAGGGCGAATTGAGCAATGGGAGCCATGGACCGCATCGACAGTGTCTTGCCGCCGATTCCGGCCAAGCGCTACTTCACCATTGGTGAGGTCAGCGAGTTGTGTCTGGTCAAGCCCTACGTGCTGCGCTACTGGGAGCAGGAGTTTGTCCAGCTCAAGCCCATGAAGCGGCGCGGCAATCGCCGCTATTACCAGCATCACGAAGTGCTGCTCATCCGCCGCATTCGTGAACTGTTGTACGAGCAGGGTTTCACCATCAGCGGCGCACGCAACCAGTTGTCCGACATGGGGGCCTTGGCGGCGGTGTCCGGAGCCGATCACCCCTCGACGGAGTTGATGGGCGCGGTGCCCCAGGGCGGCAGCGCCTGGGCGACGTCGTCCGAGGCTCGCACGGCCCGCGCTCTGCAGGCTGCGAACGTGGCCGTGGCAGAGGTCGGGTGGCTGCCCCCCGATCTGGCGGCACTCGACCGGCTTGACGCGGACAGCGCGCACGCCCTGCGGGATGCGCTGGTGTCGATCCGAGAACTGCTGGGCTGACAGCCCTGATGTGGGTGCCGCGCAACGGCCGGCGCGAAAGCCATGAAAATCGGCGCTGCATCGCGCTTCAGCCTTGATTTCAGGGTCAAAACAGTGCAATAATCTAAGTCTTCGTCGGGGCGTAGCGCAGCCTGGGTGCGCTCTTGCATGGGGGGCAAGGGGTCGCGAGTTCGAATCCCGCCGACCCGACCAAGAACGACATGAGCCCAGCAGAGCAATCTGCTGGGCATTCT
>JAJUHM010000469.1 GCA_029279925.1 Aquabacterium olei | reverse complement strand
GTGCCGTCCGATGAGGCGCCATCGTTGCCGGCGCCCCTGCCGGCAGCCAGCCCGCCCGACGACAGCCCCATCCGCCATCGCTTCACCAAGGGCGCGCTGGCCGGCAACTTCCTGCACGACCAGCTGGAATGGCTGGCCACCGAGGACTTCGCCCTGGCCACCCGGCCGCAGCTGGCCGATCGGCTGCGCCAGCGCTGTGCGCGTGCCGGCCACGGGGACCACGCCGATGACCTGGTGGTGTGGTTGCAGGCGGTGCTGAGCACCCCCTTGCCCGGCCCCGGCGCCGCGCTGGCGGAGCTGCAGCACCTGCTGCCCGAGATGGAGTTCTGGCTGCCCGCACAGCGGCTTCCCGCTGCGGCGCTGGATGCCGTGTGCCGCGCGCACATCCTGCCCGGCCGAGACCGCCCCGAGTTGCCGGAGCGCGAGTTGCACGGCATGTTGATGGGCTTTGCCGACCTCGTGTTCGAACACGGTGGCCGCTACTGGGTGCTCGACTACAAGTCCAACCACCTGGGGGCCACCGATGCGGCCTACCATGCGGACGCGCTGGAAGCGGCGATGACCGAGCACCGCTACGACGTGCAGGCCGCCATCTACCTGCTGGCGCTGCACCGCCTGCTACGCGAGCGCCTGGGTGGCGATTACGACCCCGCCAAGCACCTGGGTGGCGCGGTGTACCTGTTCCTCCGCGGCACCGAAGGCCCGGCACGCGGGGTGTGCCTGATTCCCGCCACGCCCGCGCTGATGCGCAACCTGGACACGTTGCTCGAACCGGAGCCAGCCGAAGAGGGGAGCGCGCCATGACCCCGCCCCGCACCCGCACCACCGTGCCGCCCGAGCAGACCGGCTTCGACTTTGACGCGCCGCCGGCGCTGGCCCAACCGGCAGCGACCGTGTCGCCCTCTGCCGCTGACCTCTGCCAGCAGCTGACCGCGTGGAGCGAGGCCGGCTGGCTGCGGCGTCTGGATAGCGCGCTGGCGGCCTTCGTGCGCGACACCGACCCGCAGGCCGCGCCGGCCGTGCTGTTTGCGGTGGCTGCGCTTGCGCACATGGAAGGGCGCGGCCACACCTGCCTGTCGCTGGCCTCGCTGGTGTCGGATGCGGCCGCCCTGCTGGGCTGGCCCGAGCCTGCGCGGCAGGCCTGCGAGGCCTTGCGCGCCACCCTGCCACCCCATCTGCCTGACTGGGTGGCGGCCCTGCGTGCCAGCCCGGCCGTGCGCGATGCCGGGCGTGCGCCCGATGGCGGGCAGCCCTTCGTCCTTGCCGGGCCGGACGCAGCGCCCCGTCTTTACCTCCGACGCTACTGGGACCACGAGCGTCTGGTCGCCCAGCAGCTGCGCGAGCGCGCGGCGCGATCCTGGCCCGTCGACCCGACCACCGTGCGCGGCTGGCTGGATCGCCTGTTCGGAAGCGCGCCCCAGGCCGATGTGGCGGAGCCCGACTGGCAACGGCTCGCGTGCGCGGTGGCAGTGCGTTCGGGCGTATCGGTGATCACCGGGGGGCCGGGCACCGGCAAGACCTACACGGCGGCACGCTTGCTGGCGCTGCTGTTTGCGCTGGCGGAGGAACCCGACCGGCTGCGCGTGGCCCTGGCCGCCCCGACCGGCAAGGCCGCCGCACGGCTGAAGCAGTCCATCGACACCTCGCTGCAGGGGCTCGCACAGGCGCTGGACGGCCACCTCGATCTGCCCGCGCTCACGCAGCGCATCGGTGCCGCGCGCACACTGCACGCGCTACTCGGGGCCCGCCATGACACGCGGCGCATGCAGCACGATGCGACCCATCCCCTGGATGTCGACGTGCTCATCGTCGACGAGGCGTCGATGATCCACCTGGAAATGATGTCGTCCTTGCTGCAGGCTTTGCCGCCCTCGGCCCGGTTGATCCTGTTGGGGGACAAGGACCAGCTGGCCTCGGTCGAGGCGGGTGCCGTGCTGGGTGACCTGTGCCGGGACGCCGAAGCGGGGGGCTACAGCCCCGAAACGGTCCGCTATGCCGAGACGGCTGCCGGGCAGGTGCTGCCTGAACGCTTTCATGCGGTGCACCGGGCGCCGCCGCCCTTGGCGCAGCAGACCGTGATGTTGCGGCAGAGCCGTCGGTTCGGGGGCCCCATCGGGCAACTGGCGCGGGCCGTGAATGCGGGCGACGTGGCGCGCGTGCGGGAGGCGCTGGGTGCCCCGGGCGCCGGTGCCGTGGCCGCCCAGGAGCGCGCCACACCGGCCGACGTGCTGCACCTGGCCGTACACGGCCGCCCCGGAGGGGAAGCCTGCTACCGGGCGTACCTGGACGTGATGGCACGGCGCCCGGCAGGCAGCGACCATGAGGACTGGGTGAAGGCGGTGCTGCGCGACTTCGAACGCTTCCGGTTGCTGTGCGCGGTGCGCGAGGGCGACTGGGGCGCATTGGGGCTGAACCGGCTGGTCGAGCGGGCCCTGGCCCAGGCCGGCCTGCTGTCCCCGCGCGGCGAGTGGTATGTCGGCCGGCCCGTCATGGTCACGCGCAACGATCCGGCGCTGGGCGTGTTCAATGGCGACATCGGGCTGACCCTGCCACCGGCCACGCCCGGTGGCGCCCTGCGGGTGTGGTTCCTCGACGGCGATCAACTGCGCTCGGTGGGCGTGAGCCGTCTGGCTCATGTCGAGACGGCCTTTGCCATGACCGTGCACAAGAGCCAGGGCTCGGAGTTCGAACACACCGTGCTGGTGCTGCCGCCTCACGGGGGCGCCCTGCTCAACCGGGAGCTGGTCTACACCGGTATCACGCGGGCGCGGGAGGCGTTCACGCTGATGGCGCCGCAGCCGGGTCTGCTGACACAGGCCACGCAGCAACCCACCTACCGTGCCAGCGGCCTGCTCGACCTGCTGAGGCCCTCCCGTTCCTGAGGCCGCTCCGGTGCCGGTGTCCG
>JAJUHM010000468.1 GCA_029279925.1 Aquabacterium olei | reverse complement strand
CGTGCTGGCCGAGGTCACCGAGCGCGGCGTGGCCGCCACCCGCCAGCTGGCCAAGCGGCAGGTGACCTGGCTGCGCAGCATGCCGGACCGCCATGTGGTGGTGTGCGACCAGGGCGACAGCCCGGCCACCCTGTCCGAAAAGGTCCGTGCCGCCTTCACGACAGCTCACCCTGCGCCTTGAGGTGGATTAAGTCAGTCGACTGTACGCATCGGTAAGCTCGGCAATCCCCTTTCTGCCGTGCGGACCGGCGCGGGCCGGGGACGATTCTGGAGTACCCGATGCCATACGAGCTGTTTCGCCAGCAGGGCCATGCCTGCCTGATGTTTTCCGACCTCAGCAACGAGGGTGGCGAGGCCGTGCAGGCCAACCAGTTCCTGATCGTCGATGGCGACCATGGCGCCATCATCGACCCGGGCGGCAACCTGGCCTACAGCGAGCTCTACCTGGGCATGACACGGCACTTCCCGCCCTCGCGCCTGTCGGCCATCCTTGCTTCGCACGCCGACCCGGACATCATCGCGTCTCTGGACCGCTGGATGACGGCCACGCCCGACGCCAAGCTGTACGTGTCGACCCTGTGGGAGCGCTTCGTGCCCCACTTCTGCAAACCGGGCAAGACCACGGGCCGCATCGTCGGCATCCCGGATCAGGGCATGCGCATCCGCGTGGGGCGCCACGACCTCATCGCCCTGCCCGCGCACTTCATGCACGCCGAGGGCAACTTCCAGTTCTACGACCCCGTCAGCCGCATCCTGTTCTCGGGCGACCTCGGCGTGTCCTTCCTCTCGGGTGAAGCGGCCAAGCAGCCGATCCGGTCACTGAACCCGCTGCCTCGCGGCATGGAAAGCTTCCACCGCCGCTACATGGTGTCCAACAAGATCCTGCGCAGTTGGGCGCGCATGGTGCGCACCCTGCCCATCGACATGATCGTGCCGCAGCACGGCGCCCCGATGACGGGCGCCGCGGTCAACGAGTTCATCGACTGGGCCGAGCAGTTGATGTGCGGCATCGACCTGATGGGCGATGCGCACTACACCGTGCCGCGGTGAACGCCAGCGAGGAAGCCATGCTCCCCCGCAAGCCTCAATGGGCGCCCGCGTCCGCAGGCGCTGCCGCCGCGCGTTTGGGTCGCGTCATCCAGACCAGCGGCACCATCAGCAGAAACAGCAGGGCCGAAGCCAGGTAGACGTCGTCGGCTGCCCGGGTGAAGGCCTGCTGGTCGATCAGCCGGGTGATCTGCGCGGCCGCCTGCTCCATGCCCATGCCGGCACGGCCCAGCACATCGAAGGCCTCGGCCGCACCCGGATCGGTGCGCGAAACGTGCTCGACCATGTGCACATGGTGCAGCGTGGCGCGATGGTCCCACACCGTGGTCACGGTGGACGTGCCGATGGCACCGGCCGTGATCCGCACGAAGTTGCTCAGCCCTGAGGCGGCAGGGATGCGATCCGGCGTCAGGCCCGACAGCGTGATCGCGCTCAGCGGAATGAAGAAGAACGCCAGCGCCGCGCCCTGGATGATGGTGGGGATCATGATGTGGGTGAAGTCCGCCTGCACCGTGAAGTGCGAGCGCATCCAGAGCACGACGGCAAACACGCAGAAAGACACGGTGGCCAGCGCCCGCGGATCGACCCGCCCGATGTTCTTGCCGACCACCGGCGACAGCAGGATCGCCAGCAGCCCCACCGGCGCCACCGCCATGCCGGCTACCGACGCGGTGTAGCCCATGTGCTGCTGCAGCCACAGCGGCAGGATGACCACGTTGCCGAAGAACAGCCCGTAGCCGATCGACAGCGTGGCCACGCCGAACGCGAAGTTCTGACGCGAGAACAGGCGCAGGTCCACCACCGGGTGGTCCTGGGTCAGCTCCCAGATCACGAACACCACGAAGCCGATCAGGGCCACCAGCCCCAGGGCGACGATCTGGCCGCTTTCGAACCAGTCCAGCTCCTTGCCCTTGTCCAGCATCACCTGCAACGCCCCGACCCACAGCACGAGCAAAGCGAGCCCCACGGTGTCGATGGGGAGCTTGCGCGTGGGCGTTTCGCGTTTCTGGTAAATGCGCCACGCCACCGCGGCGGCCCCCAGGCCCACCGGCACGTTAATGTAGAAAATCCAGGGCCACGACAGGTTGTCGGTGATCCAGCCCCCGAGCAGCGGCCCCGTGACCGGCGCCACCAGCGTGGTCATCGACCACATCGCCAGGGCCATGCCCGCCTTGCCGGGCGGGTAGCTGCTGAGCAGCAGCGTTTGCGACAGCGGGATCATCGGCCCGGCCACCAGGCCCTGCAGCACCCGAAACCCGATCAGCATCTCGAGCGACGTGGCCAGCCCGCACAGCCACGAAGCCAGCACGAACAGCAGCACGCTGGCCGTGAACAGCCTGACGGCGCCAAAGCGCTGCGTGAGCCAGCCCGTCAGCGGCACCGAGATGGCGTTCGCCACCCCGAAGCTGGTGATCACCCAGGTGCCCTGCGTGGGGCTCACACCCAGGTTGCCCGCGATCGCCGGCAACGAGACGTTGGCGATCGAGGAGTCGAGCACGTTCATGAAGGTGGCCAGCGACAGGGCCACCGTACCCAGCGCCAGCTCGCCTCCTTGCAGCGGACGCGGGCCGGCCGCGGCACCGGGCGGGGTGCTCACATCAGGCTCCTCGTGCGCCGGTCCTCACCGGTGCGGCGGCGTGCCCGAGGTTGGCCTCGATGATCTGGCGCACCAGGGCATCGGCCTCGCGGGCCTGCTGGTCGAACACGGTGGTCTCGCTCAAGGGCCGAGCCCGCGGCGTGGCCGCCAGCACGGCGCCATCCTGCTTGCTCACATCGAGCTCCACTTCCATCGACAGCCCCACGCGCAGCGGATGGGCCGCGACTTCCTTGGCGTCCAGCTCGATGCGCACCGGCACGCGCTG
>JAJUHM010000467.1 GCA_029279925.1 Aquabacterium olei | reverse complement strand
GTCAAGGGCGCGACCCTGATCGGCAACGGCCCCGACGCCATGACCCGCGTCAGCATGATCGGCAATGACCTGGCGCTGGACTCCGGTGTCGGCACCTGCGGCAAGGAAGGCCAGTCCGTGCCGGTGGGCGTCGGCCAGCCCACCCTGCGCATCGACGGCCTGACGGTCGGTGGCACGGCCTGACCGCGGACGGGCAACATTCAAAAAGGGGCGCTTCGGGCGCCCCTTGTCGTTGTGGCGCAGCTCAGATGCGCGTGATGACCTCGTTCAGCGGCAGGCGTGACTTCGGCAGTCGGGCGTTGAAGTCCGATGCCGCGCTGAAACCCAGCGCCACCACCACGGCGCTGGAAAGCCCCTTCTCGCGCAAGCCCAGCGCCGCGTCGACCGCGCCCTGATCGAAGCCCTCGATCGGGCAGGCGTCCACCCCCAGCGCGGCGGCCCCGAGCAGCAGAAAGCCCAGCGCGATGTACACCTGCTTGTCGGCCCAATGCTGCGCGTCGCGCCGCTCGAACCGGTGCAGGTTCACGAAATGGGCGCGGCCCGCGTGCTGACCGGCGCGGGCGGCGTCGTCTGCGAAGCGGCCATCGGCCTGCTCCTGCGCCAGCACCTGGGCGAGATGGTCGTCCGTCAGTGCCTGGCGGGCACACAGCACCACCACGTGCGAGGCATTCCGGATCTTGGGCTCGTTGTAGCCATGGGCGCCAGCAAAGGTGTCGGCCAGGCGGGCCTTGCCCTCTTCGGTGCTCGCGATGACGAAGTGCCACGGCTGCGCATTGGTCGACGACGGGGCGAAGCGCAACAAGGTCTCGATCTGCGCCACCTGGTCCGCGGTCAGCTTGCGGGCGGGGTCGAAGGCCTTCGTGGTGCGGCGGGTCTGGACAAGGTCGGCGATGTTCATGGTGCAGGACAGAAAAGAAGCGCGACAGGCGCGGGGAGCCCATCATGATTGATTCTTCTGTGTTGAAAAACAGCCTTGCTGTTGAATATCTTTCAACCTCCTGTTGATAATGGCGCCATGAAAGCCCTGCTCGACCTTCAGCTTTTCGCCATGACGGTCGAGGCCGGCAGCCTGACTGCCGCGGCCAGACGCCTGGGGCTCACCCCGGCGGCGGCCAGCCTGGCCATCAAAAGGCTGGAAGCCGAGCTGGGCGTGCCCTTGCTGCTGCGCACCACCCGTCGCCAGCGGCTGACACCCCAGGGCGAACGGTTCCTGGTCTCCGCCAGGCAGGCCCTCGACGCGCTGGCCGAGGCGCGCGCCTGCCTGCAGTCCGGTCAGGTCGAGGTGCTCGGGCATCTCCAGGTGTCGGTGCCATCCGACCTGGGCCGCCACGTGCTGCGCCCGGCCCTTGACGACTTCCTGGCGCGACACCCGCAGATCCGGTTGCGCCTGCACCTCTCCGATCGCCTCGCCGACGTGTTCGGGCAACCGGTGGACGTCCTCATCCGCTATGGCGCCCCATCGGACTCCAGCCTCGTGTGCCTGCCCCTGGCTCCCCATAACCGGCGCGTGCTGGTGGCCGCGCCGGACTACCTCCGCCGCCACGGCCCGATCGAGCACCCGCGCGACCTCGCTCATTGCAACGCCTTGTGCTACACGCGCGGCGATGCTGTGTACGACACCTGGCTCTTCACCTCGCCGCAGGGTGAGATCGAGCGGGTCGAAGTCCGGGGGGACCGGGTTGCCGATGACGGTGAAGTGGTGCGTGCCTGGGCCCTGGCGGGGCGGGGTGTCGCCTACAAGTCGCGACTGGATGTCGAGCAGGACCTCCAGGCTGGTCGGCTGGTCGCCGTGTGCCCCCTCTGGCAGGGCGAGCCCACGCCCCTCAACCTGCTGTGCGCCGACCGCCGCCAACTGAGCCCGGCGGTGCGGCTGCTCCACGCGCATCTGCAGCAGGCCCTGCCACAGCCCTCACCCTGATCTTCTTGCACGAAGCACTTGACCGCTTGCGCAGAGTGAGTGATAATGCAAAGCTTCGCTGAATAAACGGCGCTGGCTTTGGCCTGGTATCCCTCGCGGATGCTCCGAATTCCCGGAACGAATTCGAAGCATCGGCGCTGCGGCAGGTGATCTCAGAGTCGGCTGTTTACTCAGATCCGCCCGTTCTACGGGCCCAAGACTGACCGTCCGTTGTTGTGCAAGTGGTTTGCGCAGCCGGCCGGGCCAAGTTGGGGTACACCATGATCCAAATGCAATCGCGACTGGACGTCGCTGACAACACGGGTGCTAAGAGCGTCATGTGCATCAAGGTGCTCGGTGGCTCTAAGCGTCGTTACGCCGGTATCGGCGACATCATCAAGGTGAGCATCAAGGAAGCCGCACCGCGTGGCCGCGTCAAGAAGGGCGAGGTTTACAGTGCTGTGGTCGTGCGCACCGCCAAGGGCGTCCGTCGTCAGGACGGCTCCCTGGTCAAGTTCGATGGCAACGCCGCTGTGCTGCTCAACGCCAAGCTGGAGCCGATCGGCACCCGCATCTTCGGCCCGGTCACGCGTGAACTGCGTACCGAGCGCTTCATGAAGATCGTGTCGCTCGCCCCCGAGGTTCTGTAATCCCTCGGCGCAACGCAAAGGACCGCTCACATGAACAAGATTCGCAAAGGCGACCAGGTCATCGTTCTGACCGGTCGTGACAAAGGCAAGCGTGGCACCGTGGCCGCTCGCGTCGACGCCGACCACCTGCTGGTCGACGGCGTGAACGTCGCCAAGAAGCACGTCAAGCCGAACCCCCTGAAGGGCACCACCGGCGGCATCGTCGACAAGACCATGCCCATCCACCAGTCCAACGTGGCGATCTTCAACCCTGCCTCCGGCAAGGCTGACCGCGTCGGCATCAAGCTTCTGGAAGACGGCAAGAAAGTGCGCGTCTACAAGTCCAGCGGCGAAGAAATCAAGGCTTGACGAGGTTCCACATGG
>JAJUHM010000466.1 GCA_029279925.1 Aquabacterium olei | reverse complement strand
GGCGGCGCGCCCTTGCGCGGCGGCGTTTGCATCGGCCCGTTCCGGGGCGCAGATTCCGTTCTGCACTGCGAGCACATCGGCAAGGTGACGATCCGCCAGATTTACGAAAAGGGCTTTCGGGTCGTTCACATGCAGGACGACAAGAACTCAGCCAGCTACGTGGTGCTGGTTATCGAGGAGCAGGCGCGATGAGGGCGAAGGCGTGGCGGATGCTGTTTGCCGGGCGGCGCTGGATGCTCTGGCTTCCCGTACCGGCGTCGGTATGGCTGGCACTGCCCGAATGGCAGCATATCCCCGCCATGTTGTTCGGCGGCCTGATCGTGTGGCTTCCCTTCTGGCTCGCGTGGTGGCTCAGCGATGGCTTCGCGGGCATGTCCAGGTGGCCGGGAACCGGCGCGCCTTCGGTGTCGGGCGGGGTGAACCCGCACACCGGCAAGCCATGCACGGTGTATCACCATCCGTGGGGAACTACTTACGTCGGCGGTGACTGATCCGTGTTGAAAGTCATGCGTTGATTGTCGTGATGCCACGATGGCGTTACAAGACGCGGCTGTTCCGCGTCACAGGAGCAGCAACGATGAAAACCCAGATCGACAACCTTGTGCGCGGCATCCACCATGACCTCGCGCAGCCATCCCCTGCCGTGCCCGAGCTGGCCGCCTTCTTTCAGACAATCGGCGCAGACGGCCTTTCCAAGGCCATTGCGCAGCGGGCCATCCTTGGCCGCTGGGCCGAGGACGTGACCCTGACCTCGGACGTGCGCGACTACGCGCAGCAGCAACTCGCCACTCTCCCCGACTTCTGATCGCGGTTTTGTGAGTGTCTCAGCGTGTCCAGAAAACGGTGGATTGATGGACAGTCGGCGTTTTTCCCTGTCCCGTGTTATCCAGATGCGGTAAAGTGTTCATTTATTCGTTCAGCTTTCAATGTGGCGGAACTGTTCATGAATCAACGCATCGGCTATGCCCGCGTTTCGACCGACGACCAAAACCTAGACCTGCAACGGGACGCACTCCGGCAGGCTGGATGCTCAACCATTTACGAGGAAGCAGCCAGCGGAAAGAGCGCAGCAAGGCCAGAGCTTGAGCAGTGTCGGAAGGCTCTCCGGCCCGGCGACACGCTTGTGGTGTGGCGGCTTGATCGCCTTGGGCGTAGCCTGCCCGACCTGGTGCAGATCGTGGCCGACCTTGAACAGCGCGGCGTCCATTTCGAGAGCCTGACCGAAAAGATCGAGACAGGGAGCGCGGCGGGCAAGCTGCAATTCCATGTTTTCGCGGCGCTGGCCGAGTTTGAGCGCGGCTTGATCCGCGAACGAACCCGGGCGGGGTTGGAAGCGGCCCGCGCCCGTGGCCGATCCGGTGGCCGCAAGCCGAAGCTAGACGCCAAGCAGATACGCCACATCAAGGCGCTACTGCGCGACCCGAACACCTGTGTGGCCGAACTCGCCCGAGATTACGGCGTGTCACGGACAACGATTTACAAGCATTGCGGCATGGTGCAGCCGCGCCACGATTGAGAGGACATAACAACATGCCAAAAGCAAAAACCGCCGCGCCGTCTGGCGTTGAGCGAATCCAGCGCCCCGAGCCGCTCACTTTGCGCGGCTCGACGCTTTTTGAGGGGGACGCCCTGACCGTGCTGCGCCGTCTGCCGTCCGGGTCTGTGCGCTGTGTGGTTACTTCGCCGCCCTACTGGGGGCTGCGCGATTACGGCATCGAAGAACAAATCGGGCTTGAGGGCACCATGCCTCAGTTCCTGCATCGACTGGTGGCCATCTTCGCCGAGGTGCGGCGCGTGCTGACGGATGACGGCACGTTGTGGCTGAACATCGGCGACGGCTACACGAGCGGCAACCGTGGTTATCGCGCCCCGGACAAAAAGAACCCTGCCCGTGCGATGGACGTTCGCCCCGATACGCCCGAGGGCTTGAAGCCCAAGGACTTGATTGGCATTCCGTGGCGTCTGGCGTTCGCCTTGCAGGCGGACGGCTGGTATCTGCGCAGTGACATTGTGTGGAACAAGCCCAACGCGATGCCCGAGAGCGTCAAGGATCGACCGGCCCGCTCGCATGAATTCCTGTTCATGCTCACCAAGTCCGAAAAGTATTACTACGACTGGCAGGCCGTCCGAGAGCCTGCGGACGGCGGCGGGCTGCGCAATCGCCGCTCAGTCTGGCATGTGAACACCAAGCCCTTTGCCGGTGCCCACTTCGCCACCTTCCCGCCTGACCTGATCCGGCCTTGCATCCAAGCATCGACCGAGCCGGGCGATTACGTCCTCGATCCGTTCTTCGGGTCGGGAACCGTGGGCCTCGTGTGCCAGGACGAAAACCGGCAATACGTGGGCATCGAACTGAACCCCGAATATGTGGCCTTGGCGGCTGATCGCCTGCAAGGGCAGGACAGCAACGTGATAAGGATCGCCGCTGCATGACGACCCCCAACAAGATCAATTTTCCGCCGCCGAAGCTGCAAATCGACTTCGCGTTCGCCCTCAAGCGGTTCCGTGCCGTCTATCTGCAAAGCGCCCTGCTGGAAACCGTGCGGGACATGGATATTGCCGAGCTGGACAAGCAGCTTGCCGAGTACGTTCCCCCGGCAGACTTGGCGACCCTTGCGCAGTACGGCCTGCGGGCCGAACTGCTGTTCGCTGTGCCTGCCGTGCTGGAGGCGAACCCGTACCTGCTGGGCTATTACCGGCTGCTGATGGGATACAGCCAGAAGGAGTTTTACGGGCGCGACAAAGGTTTCGGTGTCGGCTACTTCAAGTCGATGGAGGAAAAAGGCAAGACCAGCAAGGCGGCAGCCGCTGACCTGCCCGACCTATGCGTGGCGTTCTGCGCCACAGCATCGGCGCTGCTGGCCGGTGTCGGCCCGCTGCGCGTCAGCCGGGAATTGCTGGATGACTTGACCCTG
>JAJUHM010000465.1 GCA_029279925.1 Aquabacterium olei | reverse complement strand
GCTTGCAGCATTCTCGAGAGGCTGTCAAGCCGCGTCACAACCGTGCCGCCTGCCCCGGAGCGGTCATGTTGAAGCGAGCAGCAATTGTACCCACGCGGCGGCCATGTCGTCAGGCAGCGGTGCCTCGAACACCAGCGCTTCGCCGGTGATGGGGTGCGCAAAAGCCAGCCGGGTCGCATGCAGTGCCTGCCGCGCCATGCCCAACGCCGGCGCCCCCCCATACAGGGCGTCGGCGACCAGGGGGTGCCGCCGGCTGCTCAGGTGCACGCGAATCTGGTGGGTGCGCCCTGTATGCAAGGTACAGCGCACGGCGCTGTACGGCCTCGGCAGCCCCTGCTCCCCCTGCCAAAGGCCTACTGCCAGCCGCAGCACGTCCGTTCGCGCCGGCTTGCCGGATGGCACCACCGCCATGCGCACCCGTGTGGCCGGGTCTCGGCCGATGGACGAGTTCACGGTGAAGTCGGCTTCTGTTTCGCCGTGCACGATGGCCAGATACTGTCGGCTGACCTCGCGCGCCGCGATCGCGCGGCTGAGGGCGGTCACGGACTGCAGGGTCTTGCCCACCACCATCAATCCGCTGGTGTCCTTGTCGAGCCGGTGCACGATGCCGGCACGCGGCAGTTCGGCGGCGCCCGCATGGTGGGCGAGCAGCCCGTTCATCAGCGTGCCTGACCAGTTCCCTGCAGCCGGGTGCACCACCAGACCGGCGGGCTTGTTGACCACGAGCAGGTGCGCATCCTCGAAGACGATGGGAAGCGACATGGGCTCCGGGCGAAACGACAGGCTTTGCGCTGTCGGGCGGAGCCGGACTTCCACATGCTGCCCTGCAAGAACCTTGCGGGACGGGGTGGTGACGGGCTGCCCCGCCACCGCCACGCAGCCTTCTTCCACCAGCGTCTTGAGGTGACTGCGTGAATAGACGGTCACCTGCCCGGCCAGAAAGGCATCCAGGCGCTGACCATGCGACGCCACGGGCACGACCCAATCCCGAACCTCGTCATGGCCCTGAGGCCCGGACGCCATGGTGGCATCCGCCTCATCCAGTTCAGGGTCGTCGGGCAGGTCCATCTCGCCCGCCAGCACAAGGGCCTCATCCAATGCCACGGATGCAGGCCCCTTCCCCGGAGAAGCTGCGCTGGGGAGCCGGGACGCGGCCGTGCCGGAGGTCGAAGAGCGAGGACGGGCCATGAATCAAAGTTGCGATGAGAAACGGGGGCGGGACGGAAATGCAGGCGAGGCCTTCTATACTGCGGCCTCTGGCGCTGCAAGGCGAGACTGACCGCGGCCAGGCCGCACATCGAGAACGTGACATTGCTGACCTTCCCCACCTGGCGATCCCTCACCCCCCGCCGCGCGGGCATCGTGGTGCTGGCCATGGCGGCCGCGCTGACGGCCTGTGAGTCGACCCCGAAGGACGAGTTCGCCAACATCAGTCCGGACAAATTGTACGCAGACGCCAAGGAAGACACGTCCGACGGCAACTTCGAAACAGCGATCAAGAAGCTGGAGAAGGTCGAGGCGCGGGCATCCGGCACGCTGCTGGCCCAACAGGCCCAGATCGATCTGGCCTACTCGTACTACCGGACTGGTGAACGCGCTCAGGCCCTGGCCAAGCTCGAGCGATTCATCCGCTTGCACCCGACCAGCCCGGCACTGGACTACGCCTATTACCTGCAAGGTCTCGTCAACTTCAACGACAACCTGGGGTTGTTCGGACGTCTGGCCAACCAGGACATCTCGGAGCGGGATCAACAGGCATCGCGTGATGCCTACGAGTCCTTCCGGATGCTGATCGACCGCTTCCCCAACTCGAAGTACGCACCGGATGCGCGGCTGCGCATGAACCACATCGTGAACTCGATGGCGGCCGGGGACGTGCACATCGCGCGCTACTACTTCCGCCGCGGCGCCTACCTGGCCGCCGCAAACAGGGCGCAGGTCACCGTGCGCGAATACCGCCAATCTCCGGCTGTGGAAGAAGCGCTGTCCATCATGGCGCGCAGCTATGACGCCCTGGGGCTGGTTCAACTGCGAGACGACGCGGTCCGCGTGCTGCGACAGAACTTCCCTGAAAGCGCCTACCTCAAGACCGAGGAAGCCACCCAGGCACCCAAGAAGCCCTGGTGGCAACTGTGGTGAGCCTGACGGCAGCACGGCAATGAGACAACGGGCCCTTCGGGGCCCGTTTTGCTGCGACCTCGGGCCCCGAGCCCCGTGCAAGGGGCCAACCCCGGCATCAATCGCCCGCGTGAACGCCGCCGGTGGCAAACCCGCTGAGCACGCCCTGATCGTGCACTTCCGGACCCTCCGGGCGCACATCCACGGCCTCTTCCACGGGGGCCATGTCGTCCCCCGGTTGCTGGGAGGTGGCGGCACCCTGGATCTTGTGGATGAACCGGCGGGAGCGGTCGTACGGGAAGACATCGTGGACGTACCCCGCCTGGATACGCTCCTTGCGTTCCTGCCAGTACGCCGGGTCGAGCAGATCGGCGTGGTGCTGCATGAAGATCTGGCGCACGCGGGGATCGCCCAGCAGGAAGGGACCGAAGGTTTCCGGAAACACGTCGTGGGGGCCCACCGAGTACCAGATCTCGCCTGACATCTCGTCTTCCTCGTTGCGCGGCGCCGGCACCTTGCGGAAGTTGCAGTCGGTGATGTATTCGATCTCGTCGTAGTCGTAGAACACGACCTTGCCGTTGCGCGTCACGCCGAAGTTCTTCCACAGCATGTCGCCGGGGAAGATGTTGGCGGCCACCAGGTCCTTGATGGCATTGCCGTACTCGATGACGGCGTGCTCCAGCGACGAGGGAGAGGCCTCCTGGAGGTAGATGTTGAGCGGCACCATGCGGCGCTCGATGTAGAGGTGCTTGATGACGAGGGAGTCTCCCTCTTCTTCGATGACGCTCGGGGCGAACTTGCGC
>JAJUHM010000464.1 GCA_029279925.1 Aquabacterium olei | reverse complement strand
GGCCCGGCTGCTGCGCACCCGGCCGTCTCTGGAGGGCCTGTGCACGGCAGAGTTTCTCCCTGAAGCGAGCTGACATGCGCTCCCTGCGACTTTTCCTTCCCGCAGCGCTCGCCATCCTGCTGCTCTCGATCGGCACGGTGTCGGTGGTCTTGTCGCTGAAGCAGCGCCAGGACCACCTGACCGACACCCTGCAACGCGAGGCGCTGGGCGACGTGTCACGGCTGGTGCGACTGAGCGACGAAGGCATGGGCGTGGCATCGGCTCTGGTGGCCGCCGAGATCGCCCAGATTGCCAGCCGGCCGCATGTGCGCATGGTGCTCGTGATCAACGAACACGGCGAAGTGCTGAAGGCCCACCGCACGGACTGGCGCGGGCGACAGGCACGCGAAGTCGCACCTGAACTCGACGCAGCCCGCATCGCCCGGGTGGCCGGCACGCGCCTGCCCGATTCGCGCATGACGGAAGACCGCCGCACCCTGGACGCCCTGCAGTCCTTCGGTCGCCCATCGGATCCGAACGAAGTCCGCAGCCTCCGGCGCGGCCTGGCCTACGTGGCCTACGACCTGAAGGAAGAGCGGCTCGATGCGGCGCGCAACGAGCTCCGTGCTCGCCTGCCCGACCTGATCGGCCTGGTGCTGGTCTTCGTCATCATGGCGTGGTGGCTGGGCCGCAACGTCACCCGGCCGCTGGAGCGGCTCGGGGCCGCTGCCAGCGCCCTGCGTGCGGGCGAGCTCGGGGCTCCCGTGCCGCGTGGCGGCTTCGATGAGATCGACCAGCTCGGCGCCGCCCTCGGTGCACTGCGCGAGGAACTGTCGGCGACCTGGCAGGCCGTTCCTGATCTGCTGTTCGAGCTCGACGCCCGGGGCCGTTACCGCCGCGTGCTGGCCATGCGACCGGAGTTGGTGGTCCAGGCGCCGCCCGACCTCGTGGGCCGGACGATCCACGATGTCCTGCCGCCCGAGGCCGCCGCGCTCGTGCAGCAGGCGCTGGACGAAGCCGCCCAGAGCGGCTGCGTCTGGGGACGGGAAGTCGCCCTCGACGTCCCCGCTGGCCGACGGTGGTTCGAGCTGTCCGTCGCGCGCAAGACACGGCTCGACGATGGCACGCTCACCTTCCTCGTGATTTCGCGGGACATCACCGAGCGCAAGCAAGGCGAGCTGGAGCTGGGCCGCATCAACGAACGCCTGGAGCAGCGCGTTCAGGAGCGCACGGCCGAGTTGCTGACGGCCAAGAACGAGGCCGAACGGGCCGACCGCAGCAAGAGCGAGTTCCTGTCCCGCATGAGCCATGAACTGCGCACCCCACTGAACGCCATCATCGGGTTCGGGCAGCTCCTCGAGGTCACAGTACACGACAGCAAGCAGCGCCGTCAGGTGGGACACATCATCAGTGCGGGCCACCACCTGCTGACCCTGATCAACGAGATCCTGGACCTGTCTCGCGTGGAGGCGGGCCAGATGAACGTCAGCCTGGAGCGCGTCCGGCTCGGCGAACTGATCGACGAATGCGTGGCCCTGATGCGGCCGCTGGCCGAGGGTCACGATGTGAGCGTCTCGGTCGAGGCCCTCGATCCCTCGCTCGAGGTGAGGGCCGACCGCACCCGGCTGCGACAGGTTCTGCTGAACCTGCTGTCCAACGGGGTCAAGTACAACCGCCGCGGCGGTCGCCTCACCGTGGCGCTGGCTGAACCGACAGCAGCCACCGCAATCGAATTGCGGGTAAGCGACACCGGCGCGGGCCTGACGCCGGAACAGCAGGCCCGCCTGTTCAAGCCCTTCGAGCGGCTGGATGCCGATGCACGGCAGATCGACGGCACGGGGATCGGGCTGGCCTTGAGCCGGCGCCTGATGCGCCTGATGGGTGGCGAGATCGGCGTCACCAGCCAAGCCGGAGAGGGCAGCACGTTCTGGATCCGGCTGAGCCGATGGACGGCCCCGGCAGAAACGGACGGCACGGCCGGAATGCCTTCCGGAGAGAGCCCACGCGATGCCACCCCCGTTCCAGCCCTGCCTCTGGCTCCCGCCGGTCAGGACGCCTTCACGGTCTTGTGCATCGAGGACAACGCCGTCAACCTGCAGTTCATCGAGCAGGCCTTCGCTCGCTGGCCCGACCTCACCTTGCTGACCGCCGACAATCCGCGAGCCGGTCTCGACCGTGTCGCGCAGAACCGACCCGACCTCGTCCTGCTGGACATCAACCTGCCGGAAATGGATGGCTACGAGGTGCTCAGGCGGATCCGCGCCGAGCCCGCCCACGCCGGCATCCCGGTGGTCGCCCTGACGGCGAACGCCATGGTCGGCGATGCCGCCACGGCGCGCCGGGCCGGCTTCGACGGCTACATCACCAAGCCGATCCACCTCGGTCTGCTGAGGTCGGAGATCGAGCGTTGGCGCACGCTGGCCGCGGCCACGACCGCCGGCCAGACGGCAGCGCAGCCGGGCCCGAACACGCCGGAAGCCGCGAGCTGAGGCCCTGCCCGCTCAGGCCCGCTTCAGTCGCATCTGGCTCGGCAGGGGCGTGGCGCGCTTGAGCACCTCGTCGGCCAGCCAGCTCGCGCTGCGAAATGCGCGCTGGGAGACCCGCTCGGGCGGCATCGCCTGGTAGTCGTCGTTGAAGACCTCGAAGCTGTAATCGCCGGCGTAGCCCATGCGGTCGAGCTGCAGCACCAGCCGGGCCAGCTCTTCGCTGTGCACGCCTTCGCCGGGAAAGACACGGAAATGCCGCGCCGTGGTGATTCGCTCCTCCACCGTGCGGATCTCCTGCCACATGAAGTCGGCCAGCTGCACCAGAAAGATCTTGCGCGCGTCCACCATCTCGAGCGCATCCAGCGGCGTCCTCGTCGCAAAAATGTGGAACGAGTCGATTCCCAGTCCGAGATTGGGGCAGTCGGCGGCCTCGACCAGTTCCCACGCCGTCGTGTACTCGTTG
>JAJUHM010000463.1 GCA_029279925.1 Aquabacterium olei | reverse complement strand
GAGATCCTCGGGTCGACAGCTGCCTTCACGCCGCCGCGGGCAGAGCGGCGGCGTGGGGCGCCGGCGTAGAGGGCAAGCCCAGCAGGCGCGCCACCTCGCGTGAATCGGTCAGGGTGCGCACCTGCTGGTAGGCCGCTTCGGCCTCGGGATGGGTGCGGCGCAGGTAGTTCAACCACTGCTTGAGCCGGCCCGCCCGGGAGCGCGGCTCGATGTGTGCCACGATCAGCAGCCAGAACACGCCCAGCAGCCGCTGCAGTTCGTCCCAGCCGAGCTGCTGTTCATCGTCGGCCAGGATGGCCCGGGCCAGACCCGGGTTCGCGACCATCCCGCGGCCCAGCATGATGGGGGTGCCACCGGCCTCGTCTCGGCAGCGGCGCGCGTCGGCCACGGTCCAGATTTCGCCGTTGGCCACCACCGGCACGGTCACGGCCGCGCGCACGTCGGCCACGCGGTGCCAGTAGGCCGGCGGCCGATAGCCGTCAGCGCGGGTGCGCGCATGCACCACGATTTCACTCACGCCGGCGGCGGCGAGTGCCCGGGCACAATCCTCTGCCACGCTGCCGTCGTCGAAACCCAGTCGCATCTTGGCGGACACCGGCACGTCGGCGGGCACGGCCCGGCGCACGGCCGCGGCAATGGCGTGCATCAGCTCCGGTTCACGCAGCAGCGCGGCCCCGCCGCCGTGGCGGTTGACCACCCTGGCCGGGCAGCCGAAGTTGAGGTCGATGCCCTCCGCCCCCATCCCCGCCAGCCGCGCGGCGTTCTCCGCCAGGCAAGCCGGGTCCGAACCCATGAGCTGGGGGCGAACCGGCACACCGGCGGGGGTCCGACAGCCATGGTCCAGTTCCGGCACGACCCGGCGGAAGGCCCGCTCGGGCAGCAGCGTGCCCGTCACGCGGATGAACTCGGACACACAACGGTCGATGCCCCCGGCCCGGGTCAGAACGTCCCGCAGGGCGAAATCCAGCAACCCTTCCATGGGCGCGAGCAGGATGGTCATCGGACGGATTGGCGCAAGGCCTGCACGACAAAAGCCCGACAGTGTACGCATGCGCGCAATCGGCCATCCGGCCGGCTCAAGTCTGCTGAATGCTGGTCGATATACCGTCGTCGCCGTGAACCGCATCGATTCCATGAGTGAAGCCGTCGCGCCTGATCGCACCGAAACCCTGCTGGCCGAGATGGATGCCGCGCGCCGCAAAGGGCCGCTGCAGCACATCGTCATTCCGCCCTGTCCCGAGCTGCTGACCCGACTGCAGCAGGTCATGGCCGAGGCCGAGCCCGATCTCAACGAGGTCGCCCGCATCGCCTCCAGCGATGTGGCGATGTCGGCTGCCCTCATCCGCAGCGCCAACAGCCCGCTGTACGCGGCGGGCCAGCCGGCGCAGACCATCGGTCAGGCGATGAACCGGCTGGGACTGGAGCACACGGCCCGGACCATGACCGGCTTCCTGGCGCAGGGGGCGATCAAGGTCCCGAACAGCCCGCATCTGCAGCGCTTCTGGGAGCGGGCCGCCAAGCGGGCCGTGGCCATGTCCTACATGGCGGGTCGCCTGCCCGGCGTGTCGCCTGACGTGGCCCACACCTACGGCCTGTTCAGCCATGTCGGGCTGGTCGTGATGGCGCAGAGCGTTCGTGGCTATCTGAGCACCATGGTCGAAGCGCGCGCGCGCATCGATCGCTCCTTCGTGGCCACCGAGAACGCCAACCACCGTACCGACCATGCGGTCGTGGGCGCGCTGACCGCCCGGATCTGGCGGCTGGCGCCCACGGTGGTGGCGGCGATCCGGCTGCACCACGATCTGGAGACGCTGCAGGAAACCTCGGCCCAGTCGGACGTGAGCACGCTCATCGCCATGGGGCTGATTGCCGAGTGGCTGATGCGCCGCCACGAAGGACTCGACCCGGATGTCGACTGGCACCAGCACGGCGCGATGGCGATGCAGTGGCTGCACCTGTCGAACGACGACATGCTGGCTTGGGAAGACGAACTGCGACCGCAGCTCGACGAGATGTGAGGTTGGGGCGCCTGGCTGTCAGGCGCGCGCCACCCCGTGCAGGCTCAGCCAGCGCGACAGCACCTGGGCCAGGGTGTGGCGGTCGAACGGCTTGGTGAGGTAGTCGTCCATGCCGCGTGCCAGACACGCCTCTCGGTCGCCGCTGAGCGCGTGGGCCGTCAGCGCCACGATGGGCGTGCGCGGGCGTGCCGTGTCGTCGGCTTCCAGCTCACGGATCTGCCGGGCGGCCTCGTAGCCATCCATCACCGGCATCTCGCAGTCCATCAGCACCACGTCGAACGCCTCTTCGCGGAACAGCGCCACGGCGATCTCTCCGTTGCGGGCCTGGCGGCAGGTGACGCCCAGGCTCTCGAGTGTCATGCTGGCGATGAAGGCGTTGACCTCGTTGTCCTCGACCAGCAGGACATGACCCTGCAGACGCGGCTCATCGTCGGGCGGCGGCAGCGTGTCGGCAAAGCCGTGGCGGGTCACTTCCGCCGGCTCGGCGGGGGCGATCGGCTCGGTGCTGTACGGCAGATCAAGGCGGATGCAGAACGTCGTGCCGGCGCCCTGTGTGCTGCGCACGGTGATGGAGCCGCCCATCTGCTCGATGATCTGCTTGCAGATGGCCAGGCCCAGGCCCGTGCCGCCGTGGCTGCGGTTGCTGCCGGACTCCACCTGGAAAAAGGGCTGGTAGAGCTGCTCCATGGCCGTCTCGGGGATGCCCATGCCGGTGTCGGCCACCTGGATGACCAGCGTGGCGACCTGGCTGCTGCGCTGCTCGACACCCAGGCACACGGTGACCTCACCCTGCTGTGTGAACTTCACGGCGTTGCTCACCAGGTTCAGCAGAACCTGGCGGAGCTTGCTTTCGTCGGCGACGAACTGGGGGATGTCGGCCGGCAGCCCCCGGGTGTCGCCACGCAGTCCGATGCCTTTCT
>JAJUHM010000462.1 GCA_029279925.1 Aquabacterium olei | reverse complement strand
GCAGCGGCGAGTTCATGGCGCCCGTCAGCCCGCACCAGTTCATCCCGGTGATGGAAGACACAGGGATGATCGTGGCGCTGGGCGAATGGGTGCTGACCGAAGCTTGCCGCCAGGGCCGCGCCTGGCTGGATGCCGGAATGGACTTCGGCCGCATGTCGGTCAACCTGTCGCCCTCGGAGATCCGCCGTGGCGGCGTCGTGGAGCGCGTGTCACGCATCCTGCGGGAAACCGGCCTGCCGCCGCACCGGCTCGAGCTCGAGATCACCGAAAGCGGCCTGATGGAGTCCGGCGGCAACACCGAGCAGTTCCTGCACATGCTGCACGGGCTCGGCGTCACCCTCACGATCGACGACTTCGGCACCGGCTATTCGTCGCTGGCCTATCTCAAGCGTTTCCCGGTCCACCAGCTGAAGATCGACCGCAGCTTCGTCCAGGACCTGCCCGGCAACGACAACGATGGCCAGCTGGTCGCCACCATGATCGCCATGGCACGCGGGCTGAAACTCAATGTGGTCGCCGAGGGCGTGGAGATGCCTGATCAGGAGGCTTACCTGGCCAGCCGCGGCTGCGACATCGTGCAGGGCTATCTCTATAGCCGCCCCCTGACTGCACCGGCGCTGGCCACCTGGCTGCAGGAACACCCCTCGTCCTGACACAAAAAGCACGATCGTTCGATTCCTCCCATAATGGGGCGTCTCATCCCTCGCGCCCTCCACCATGTCCGACTCCCCGACCTCCTCCTCTGCCGTCTGCCCCCTGCCCGACCTGCTGGCATCCCGCGCTTCCCAGGACGCCCGCATCCGCTTCCAGGTGGGTGAAGACTGGGGACAAGGCCGCACCACCTTCGGCGGCCTGCTCTCGCTGCTGGCCGTGCAGGCCATGCGGGATGTGTGCGGGGCCGAGTGGCCGCTGCGGGCCCTGCAGACCAGCTTCGTCGGCCCCGTCGTGCCCGGCCCCGTCGAGGTCGAAGTGCACCTGCTGCGCCAGGGCAAGAACGTGCGCCAGGTGCAAGCGCGCCTGCTTCAGGCCGATGCAAATGGCATCGAACAGGTGGCAGGCGTCCTGCTGGGTGTGTTCGGCACCGGGCGCGACAGCACGCTGCCCGCGCTCAGCCCTCAGCAGCCCTCCGTGGACAAGGCACCGGACGATGCCTTGAAGCTGCCCTTCATCCCCGGCCTGACCCCGAACTTCACGCAGCACCTGGAGTTCCGCATTGCAGAAGGCGGCCTGCCGTTCACCGGCGCCGAGCACTGGCACAGCCGTACTCACGTGCGACTGCAACAGGCAGGCGACGTCGACGCCGAACTGCAGGCCGTGCTGCTGGCCGATGCAGGCCCGACCCCGGCCCTGCAGCGCCTGCGGGGGTTCGCCCCCGCCTCGTCCGTCTCCTGGGCGCTCGAGCTCCGCCCGGTGCGCGTGACCGAGCCAGCCGGCTTCTGGCGCATGGACAAAGACGCCCTGGTCACCGGCGAGGGCTATGTCAACGAACGCACGACGTTGTGGACCCCCTGCGGCCAGCTGGCGGCGCTCGGATACCAGGTGGTGGCGGTATATGCCTGATCCGGCGGAAGGCGAGTTGCGCCGGCCCACCTCGCTGGGCGAGCTGTTCGTGGCCTTCACCCTGCTGGCCTTACAAGGATTTGGCGGGGTCATTGCCGTGGCCCAGCGTGAACTGTGCGAGCGTCGTCGCTGGCTGAGCGCCAAGGACTTCGTCGAGATGCTGGCCAACGCGCAGGTCCTGCCCGGTCCCAACGTCTGCAACCTGTCCCTGATGATCGGCGACCGTTTCTTCGGCTGGCGAGGCGCGCTCACGGCGCTGGCCGGCATGGTGTGTGCCCCGCTCGCTCTGATGCTCTTCATTGCGTGGGGCCTGGGCGCGGCGGCGTCCAGCGGCCTGGCCCAGCAACTGGTGCGCGGGGCCTTGCACGGCATTGCCGCCGTCGCCGCGGGCCAGATCATCGGCACGGTGCTGCGGCTGGCCGTGTCGCTGCGTGGCCACGTGCTCGGCGCCGGCGCGGGCGCGGCGCTCGCCGCCGTCGCCTTTGCACTGATGACGGTGGCCCGCCTCCCGCTGCTGTGGGTGCTGCTCGGACTGGGCGGCAATGCCTGGCTGGTGACCTACGCCCTGCTGCGGCGCCGCGCCGCCGGCACCGACGCCGCCAGCCCGACATGAGCCCCCCGATGCAACCCTGGATGTGGGCGCCCGACACCTGGTGGACGCTGTTCGGGCACTTTCTCGCGCTCTCCCTGATGTCGATCGGCGGCGCGATCACCCTGGTGCCCGACATGCACCGCCGCCTGGTGGCGGAAGACGGCTTGCTGAGCGACACCGACTTCACAGCGGCCATCGCCCTGGCCCAGGCGGCCCCCGGACCGAACGTGCTTTTCGTCGCGCTGATGGGATGGTATGGCGCCGGGCTGGGTGGGGCCATCGTCAGCCTGCTCGGCATCATGATTCCATCGACCACACTGGCCCTGGCCGCATCGCGGTGGGTGACACGGCGGCGGCAATGGCTGGGCGTACAGGCCTTTCAGGCCGCCATGGTGCCCGTCACCGTGGGCCTGCTACTTGCCACGGGATGGCTGTTGGCCCCCTCCCCGGAGGCCCCGCGCGCGCTGCTGCTGAGCGCAGGCGTGGCCCTGGCGGTGTGGCGCACCCGCGTCCGGCTCATCTGGCTCGTGGCACTCGGTGCCGTGCTGGGCGCGATGGGCTGGGTCTGATTCCCGAGGAGCAAGCATGAGCAAGACACCCGCACTGGACATCGTCCATCACCCCGAGATCGGCCGGTTCGAGGCCATCGTCGACGGCCTGCGATGCGAGGCCGACTACGTGCTGCAGGGCCAGGTGATGCGCATGACGCACACCGGCGTCCCGCGCGCCCTGGAAGGCCGCGGCATTGCGGCCGCCCTCCAGCAGCACAGACGTGTCCCGGCTGCGCTTGTAT
>JAJUHM010000461.1 GCA_029279925.1 Aquabacterium olei | reverse complement strand
GTCCTCTCCTGGGCACCAAATGAGCAAGCCGGTTGATCGAAAGATCAGCCGGCTTTTCTCATTGATGCGCACAAAGTGAAGGTGTCGGCGGCGCCCGTTGGCCTCTGCCGCTTCGCACGCCCAAGCGCCATGGCGCTCACACAGGCGAGTGCACTTGGAAAGATGTTCTCATCGCCATGAAAAAAGGCGGCCTCTCGGCCGCCCTTTTCTTCCTGCCCCAGGCAGTGCCAGTCAGACGCTGCTTGGATCAAACTTCATAGCGGTTGAGCAGGGCCTGCGGACGAAGGTTGTCGTACTCCTCGAACGGCTGATGGATCCAGGGACTGGTCGGCAGGGTCTCCACGTAGTAGTCGGGCGTGTAGCACGATACCCCCTTCACCCAGATCACGGCAGACCGCAACTCGCTGATGGCCGGCATGCTGCGCAGCCGCTCGACCACGGCCTGCAAGGTCACGCCCGAGTCAGCCAGGTCATCGACCAGCAGCACGCGCCCAGCCAATTCGCCTTTGGGCATGGTGATGTACTTCGCCATGTCCAGACGCCCCTGCAGCGTGCCGCCCTCATCGCGGTATGAGCTGGTCGACATGATGCCCAGGGGCTTGTCGAACACGCGCGACAGCACATCCCCGGGCCGCATGCCGCCGCGGGCCAGGCACAGGATCTGATCGAACTCCCAGCCGGAAGCATGCACCTTGAGCGCCAGACGCTCGATCAGCTGGTGATACTCCTCCCAGGACACATAAAGGTGTTTGCCGTCGTCGGTGAGCATGGTGAGCCTATGGTTGTCGGTCAAAGAAAAAACCCCCTGCCCTCAACCCTTGTAGGGATGGCGCAGCAGAATCGTGTGGTCACGGTCCGGGCCCGTGGACACCATGTCGATGGGCGCGCCGATGAAGCCTTGCACGCGCTCCAGGTAGGCACGGGCGTTGGGCGGCAGCTTGTCCCATTCGGTGATGCCGAAGGTCGAACCCTCCCAGCCAGGGAAGGTTTCATAGATCGGCTCGCACGCCACGATGTCGTCCGCGTCAAGCGGGAGGATGTCGATGCGCTCGCCACGCAGCATGTAGCCGGTGCAGACCTTGATCTCGCTGAGGCCGTCCAGCACGTCGAGCTTGGTCAGGCAGATGCCGGAGATGCCGTTGATCAGCACCGAACGCTTCAGCGCCGCGGCATCAAGCCAGCCGCAGCGACGGGCGCGGCCCGTCACGGTGCCGCGCTCCTGGCCCACGGTCGACAGATGGTGGCCCACGGTGCCCGGGGTATCCCAGTCGAGCTCGGTCGGGAACGGGCCGCTGCCCACGCGGGTGGTGTAGGCCTTGGTGATGCCGAGGATGTAGTGCAGTTTGTCGGGGCCCACGCCCGATCCAGCCGCGGCATTGCCCGCCACACAGTTCGACGAGGTCACATACGGATAGGTGCCATGGTCGATGTCGAGCAGCGTGCCCTGGGCGCCTTCGAACAGCACGCAACCACCTTCCACGTTGTGCGCATGGATGCGCACGCCCACGTCGGCCAGCATCGGCAGGATCTCCTGAGCCGCCGCCATGGCCTGGTCGAAGATCGGCTGGAACGCGAGCTTGCCGGCCTTCAGGTAGCCTTCGAGGGCGAAGTTGTGCAACTCCAGCAATTCGGCGAGCTTCTTGGCGAAACGGTCGGGGTGCTTCAGGTCCTGCACGCGCAGAGCACGACGCGCGACCTTGTCTTCATAGGCCGGGCCGATGCCCTTGCCGGTGGTGCCGATCTTGCCGCTGCCGCTGGTTTCGCGCAGCGCCTCGCGGGCCTTGTCGACTTCGACGTGGAAGGGCAGGATCAACGGGCAGGATTCGCTGATGAACAGGCGCGAGCGCACGTTCAGGCCGGCATCTTCCAGGCGTTTGATCTCGGACAGCAGGTGGGTCGGATCGACCACGACGCCGTTGCCGATGTAGCAGGCCACGCCATCGCGCATGATGCCCGATGGGATGAGTTGCAGGGCGGTCTTCTTGCCGTTGATGACCAGCGTATGGCCGGCGTTGTGGCCGCCCTGGAAGCGGACCACGGCAGCGGCGTGGTCGGTCAGCCAGTCGACGACCTTGCCTTTGCCTTCGTCACCCCATTGGGTGCCGACCACCACGACGTTGCGGGCGGTGGTGTTGCCGGCGCGGGCCGACGCAGAAGTGCTTTGCATGGCAGATTCCTGTTTCGCTAAGGGGAAAGGACGGGCGCTCAGAGGGCGCGCACCGTCCAGCGTCCATCGATCAGTGCGAGCTCGCGGTCGCAGTCGAATTCCTGGACGTCGTGTTCATGTCCGGGCAGCGCGCACACCACGGTGTGGCCCTGCCCTCGGAGGCTGCGCACAGCCTGGCGCAAGGCGGGGTCCTCACCCCAGGGAGCCCGCACAGCCGAGCGGGCGGTTTGGGGGTGACGCGAGGTCAGCAGTTCGGCCACCACCTTGAGATCAAGGCTGAAACCGACTGCCGGACGACGGCGGCCGAACACCGCCCCGACCTCGTCATAGCGACCACCCCGTACGACGGCGTCGGCGAGCCCGGCACCGTACACGGCGAAGCGCGTCCCGCTGTAGTAGGCGTAGCCGGACAGATCGGACAGATCGAAGCCGACCTCCACATCCGGGTGGCTCTGACGCAGGTGACCGGCCAGCCAGCCCAGATCCCGCAGGGCGCTGTCGACCAGCGGGTGGGCGGGAAGGCTTTCACGTGCCTGGGTCAGCACGTCGGCACCACCGTAGAGGGTGGTGAGTCCGACGAAGACACGTGCTGCATCCGACGAGGCGGCCAGCACGCCCTGCCCCGCGAGTTCGCGCAGCGCGGCGACGTCCTTGGCCGCCAGGGCCGCGACGAGCGCCGTGCGGGTGGATTCGTCCAGCGCAGGCACACCCAGCCCCGCCAGCACCCCATCGATGAGGCGCACGTCGGCAAGGTCGATGACCAGGTTGGAGAGCCCCGC
>JAJUHM010000460.1 GCA_029279925.1 Aquabacterium olei | reverse complement strand
GGGGTCGGGATGATGCCCTTGCCGGCATTACCGTGCACCTTGGTAGCCAGGTTGCGGTACTCGCCAGCCTGCTTGGAGTCCGGTGCGTACTCGATCACGGTCATGCGGCGCAGCTCGGCGTGCTGCACGATGTTGTCGCGCGGCACGAAGTGGATCAGCGTGGTGCCCAGCTTCTTGGCCAGCGACTCGGCCAGTTCCAGCTCCTTGTCGGTCTTGCGCTCGTTGCAGACCAGACCACCCAGGCGCACGCCACCGCTGTTGGCGTACTTCAGAATGCCCTTGGAAATGTTGTTGGCCGCGTACATGGCCATCATCTCGCCCGACATGACGATGTAGATTTCCTGGGCCTTGTTCTCGCGGATGGGCATGGCGAAGCCGCCGCACACCACGTCACCCAGCACGTCGTAGGACACATAGTCCACGCCGTCATAGGCGCCGTTTTCTTCCAGGAAGTTGATCGAGGTGATCACACCGCGGCCGGCACAGCCGACGCCCGGCTCGGGGCCACCGGACTCCACGCAACGGATGTCGCGGAAGCCGATCTTCATGACGTCTTCGATCTCCAGGTCTTCCACCGAACCGGCTTCGGCGGCCAGCGACAGGATCGTGTCCTGAGCCTTTGCGTGCAGGATCAGCCGGGTGGAGTCGGCCTTGGGGTCACAGCCGACGATCAGGATCTTCTGACCCATTTCGGCCAGGGCAGCCAGGGTGTTCTGGGACGTGGTCGACTTGCCGATACCACCCTTGCCGTAGAAGGCAATCTGTCTGAGGGACATTGCAGTTCTCCAATTAAAAACTGAGGTTTGAAAGCAGGTTGCGAAGTCGCGACCCTGGAGAGCCTTCGGTGCCGTCTATCGGTCTTCTTCTGCCGTCACACTCTGGCCAGACATGGTCTGCGCATGCCCTCTACCGCAACGTCCGTGCCATGCACCGGCGAAGGGGCCTTCCCCTGGATCCCCCCTCAGGAAGAAGCCCTGCGACGGCGGTTTCACCCTCACGGCGGGCATGTGGGAAAGGCGACAAAACCGCACAGCACGTCGGGAACGACACACGGTCGAGGGGCCGCGCCGACACGCCCCCAAGCAGGTCCGTCGCATGGGCAGGCCCGTGACCCTCTTGCCCCAGCGTTTCACACTGGTATGGCCCTTGCAGCCAGAGCACTGCGCTGTTCAGCTCGCTCAGTGAATGAGCCTGACGCGGACGCCTCCTGCCCATCGCCACAAAGGACCGACCATGACCGTCACCCTTGAGAAGCCCACCATCGAACAGACCGCCTTCGGGCCCCTGGAGTCGGCCAAGCGCCTCCAGAACCCGGTACACAAGGCGCCCACCCATCAGCCGGGCCGCTTTGGCTTCCGCGGAGAACTGGCACTGCGCTTTTCGGAGCAACTTGCCGACGAGGCGCGTCCCCCCGATCTCACCTGCGACCCGGTGATGGCCGTGGCCCAGGCCAGCGAGCCCACCATTCCCTTCTTTGCGGGCTACCTGCTGTCGTTCGAGCACCTCAAGGACGTCGCCGATGTGTTGGGCCCGGCGCTGAGCGCGGGAGGAAAGTACTTCCTGTTCTGCAACAACATCGACCTCAGCAAGAAGTACCAGGTGCCCTACAAAGGCGCGATGTTCTATGTGCTGCCCATCGACGAAGCCACGGTCTACAACGAACTGCTCGAGCTGCTCTACCTCGAAAAGAACGAACTCAAGCGGCTGGACACGGCGGCCAAGCTCGACGCCATCGCCAATGCAGCGATGAAGTACGACGTGACGTTCGACACCATCACCTACAGCGAAGGCCTGTCGCTGATGGGCCCGGTGCGCAACCCGAACGAGAACCGCCCGGTCTGACTCCCCTCCTTCTGCCTCGCCTAGGGCAAGCCCTTGGGCGTGGCACGAATCCATCCTGGAGGTTTTCCCGCGAGATGACGTGATTTGACGCGATCAACGGGCGAACGCCCCCGGATCCGCGGGGGGCGCATTTCGGTCTGTCGGTGCACGATTAACACCACACCAACAACGCTCGGCGTTTGACGAGCACAGCCCGAAGGAGTCCCATCATGATCGCCAGCCCTCGCTTCCGCATGACCGTCGCCGCCCTCACCCTGGCACTCGGCGCCGGCGCCGCCTCCGCAGCCGGCCTGACCCTGAACGTGGCCAACAAGCAGGCCAACTCGGTCCAGACCTTCTCGACTTTTGCGCAAAGCCAGTTCCGTCAGGTGGGCGTCACGTTCACCGCGCTGGGCAACGCCACGGCCGTCCCCAACGTCAAGGGCGCCTACAACCTGCCGATCACCACCATCACCATCGGGTCCAACCTCAAGGTGGCCTCGGGCGCCGCAGTGGGCTCCGCCCTCCAACTCGACCGCATCGGTGAGGACGAGGAAACCGGCGAGGAAGTGGCCGTCACGCTGACCCTGGCCAATTTCAAGATCGACTACACGCGCAACCTGGTGCTGGCCGACGCCACCACCAAGGGCGGCGCCACCATCCCGCAGATGCCGCTCTACAACTTCACGGTCAACGAAGCGCTGAAGCTGAAGTATGTGTTCCCGCTGACGATCACCGGCCATGAAGAACTGAGCAAGCTGTTCCTGACGCCGGAAGCCAAGAGCCTGTTCATCAGCGCGCTGAAGCTCCCCTCGTTCGTGATCCCCCTGCTGGACACCACCGACTTCGGCACCATCGTCAACGACATCAGCACCAAGGCCCGCACCCCGGCCGTGCCGACCGCGCCCTACGTCGCGAAGTAAGCCCGGAAGACCGGGCCAACAGGCGGGCCTCCCCGAAAGGCATAGGCCCGCCACCCCGTCCGGAACGGGGTGGTCCGGCGGGGTACCGGGTATCCCCCCAAACTGCGGATAACCCTTAACAATCGGCGTCGGAGAAGCTAGCGGCTTTCCCTTGGAATGGCGGTAAATGTGCCATTTGCACGCAGCGGCCCTCGAGTCAGGGGGGAGGGGGCCCTCCC
>JAJUHM010000459.1 GCA_029279925.1 Aquabacterium olei | reverse complement strand
CGGGTCGGCATCGACGTGCACGGGATGACGGGTCAGGGATTGCTCTAGCCGGTGGTGGCGCGACTCCAGCATGGGCGTGGCGGTTTCCACTGCGTCCCGGAGGATGGCGAGCAGGTCGACCCGCTCTCGGTGCAGCAGCAGCTTGCCCGTCGTGATGCGCGACACATCGAGCAGGTCGTCGATGAGTCGCACCATCTGGCGCAGCTGGCGACCCATGATGTCCAGCGCACGCTGCCGCAGCGCCATGTCCTTGTCTCCGGACCGACGCAGGATCTCGGCCGCGTTGCTGATCGGCGCCAGCGGGTTGCGCAGTTCGTGGGCCAGCGTGGCCAGGAACTCGTCCTTCTTGCGGGCGGCGGTGCGCAAGGCTTCTTCGGCCTTGCGGCGCTCGGCCATCTCCACCGAGAGATGGTGGTTGCTTTCCTCCAGGGCGCGGGTGCGCGCCGCCACCTCTGTCAGCATGTCGTTGAACGCGTCGACCAGTTCTCCCACTTCGTCCGAGCTCGTGCGCGGTGCACGCAAAGAGAAGTCGCGCTGCAGCATCACATTGCGAGCCACCTGGGCAACCTGCAGGATGGGCTCGGTCACCGCCCGCTGCAGTCGTGCGGTCAGGAGCGCCGCAGCTGCCGTGCTGGCCGCCATGACCGCCAACAGGATGATGACGTAGTCGACCAGCCGACCGGCAAGGTCGTTGTCCGTGCGCAGGTAAAGCGTGCCGAGCACTTCCTCGTTCTGCCGGATGGGGTGGTAGAGCTCGAGCTTGTCCCCGCGGATCACGAAGCCCGCTTCCGCGGCCTCGAGGGGGATGTCGGCGACGCTTTGTGGCGGGCGTGCATAGGTCGCGAACAAGGGCCCCTTCGCCAGGTACACCGCGGCGGCCGTGATCTGCGGCCGCAGACGCAGCATGTGGAGGTTCTCGGACGCCGCGCGGGCATCCTTGAACGACAGCGCGGCCGCCGTGGCCTGGGCAACGATGTCGGCCTGCGTCTGCAGGTCGGACTGGCGCGACTGCTTGTGCGCGCGCAGCTCATAGAACAACAAGGCGGCAGCACTGAGCAGCAAGGCCAGGCATGTGGTGCTCAGCACCACCAGCATCACCTTGCCGCGCAGCGAGGGACCGTGCAGGCCCTCGGGCAGCGGCGTGCGGTGGCGCCCGTTTGCCACCCGTTCCACCATGCTCATCCACCAGCGGGACAGACCGGCAGCCATGTTCAGCGACCTCCCACCACGCGGTCCGCCAGAGCCAGCACACGCGAGCTGATCACCAGACCGGCCCGGTCGGCGGCCGCCAGCGAGGCCTCGAAGCGCAGGTGCTCGCGTACGAACACGAAATTGAAGACGGCGCCCGCCGCCAGCCCCTCCGCATGCTCGCACACCAGCAGCACCGGCAGCGCGCTGGCTGAGCGGGTCAGGGGATGACCGGGCACCTCGATGCGCCGGCCCAGGTAAAGCAGGTGCACGCCGCTCAGCGGGTCGCCTTCGGTGATCAGCCGCCGGACCAGCGGGCGATTATGGACGGTGCGTCCCACCAGCAGGGCTCCGAGAGCCTGGAAGACCTCATCGGCGCCGGCCACGCCGATCACATAGGGCTGCCCGGGCGGCGGCACGGAGGTGGAAGGGAAGCTGACGTAGTCGAGGAAGCGCACCAGGTGATCGGCCCGCGCCGCGTCCGGGTGGACATCGGGACGCTCTGCAACCGGCGCGGTGAGAGGCGAGGGGGGCAGTGCGGGCGGTTCGATGGGGCCAGCCCATGTCGATAACGGCGCGACGAGGACCAGCAGGCGCATGGGCTTCACGACAGGACCCGCACGAGGCAGGCAGGAAAGTGACGGGATGCGGCTCGACCAAGCATGGAACGTACCGACCGCGTTTTCCCTGATGGCCCCGGGGGAATAGGGGGGCGGCGCTGCCCCGGGGGGTGTCCCGCGTCGACGAACTTACCGGGCGGCGGTAAGCCTTACCACGATGCGGCGGCTCCCGGCACAGGGCTTGCCCCTTGCTGCTTCCCCAAGGCTTTCTGCTCGCTCCAGACACCATGAACGCTGGCCCACCCCCATCCGGTCACGGCACCGCCGGCCTCGATGCCATGGCGCCATCTCCTTCCGGAGCGGCCCCGCAACCCTCCCCCTCGCGCCGCGGTCGCGTGGCGGTGTGGGTGCTCGCCGGCATGTTGATGCTGGTGACAGCCCTGGTGGGCGTGCTGGAGTGGCGAGGCTGGCCCATGCTGCGCGAGCCGCTGGCTCGCACACTGAGCCAGCAATTGAAGCGGCCCGTGACACTGGATGGCGCATTCGCCGTCCGCTTCCTGGGCAGCATCCGGCTCCGCGTCGGGCACCTCGTGGTCGCGCAGCCCGGATGGACCGCCGATCAGGCGCCGATGGTGGACGCCCGGGACATCGTTCTGGCGGTGCCGTACCGCACCGTGTGGCGACTGTGGCGAGGGGATGGCACCGCGGTGCCGGAAGTCACCACGCTGACGGCATCAAGTCTGGATGCGCGCCTGCAGCGGCAGGCGGATGGTCGCGCGAACTGGTTCTTCACCGAGGACGGCCAGCGGACCGCGCCGAAGCAAGCCAGTGCGGCTGCCGGCATGCCGCGTGTGGGACACCTTGCCGTGGCGCAGGGACGCATCCGGCTTGACGATGCCGTGCAGGCCTTGCAGCTCGATGCGCGCGTGAAGACAGACGAAGGGGCGCGACGGGCTCAGAACCAGGCGCCAGTCCGCGGCCTTGAGGTGGCGGGCGAAGGTCGGTATCGTGGCCAGCCCTTTGAAATCGGGCTGCACGCCAGCGGTGTGCTGCCCCTGCTGGCCGAGGGGGGGGCGACCGAGGCGGTGCCTGTCCGCATCCGGGCTGACACCGGCGGGGCGGCGATGTCGTTCGAAGGGGTCAGCCATGATGTGCTCAGTCTGCGCCAGCTGGATGGGCGCTTGATGCTGAAGGGGCGCTCGCTGGCTGCGGTGGGGGATGCCGTG
>JAJUHM010000458.1 GCA_029279925.1 Aquabacterium olei | reverse complement strand
GACATCGTGTTGCTCAAGCGCCTGCCCGGTCCCGGGGCCCTGGGTGCCGTGCCGCTGTCCAGCGTGGCCGACGTCTCGCTGGCCAGCGGCCCGGCCCAGATCGACCGCTACGACCGGCAACGCAACATCAACTTCGAGATCGAGCTGAACCAGCAGCCCCTGGGCGCGGTCGAGGCCGCGGCGCTGGCGCTGCCCAGCCTGCGCAACCTGCCCCCCGGGGTGACGCAGACCACCGTGGGCGACGCCGAGGCCATGGGCGAGCTGTTCGCCAGCTTCGGCCTGGCCATGCTGACCGGCGTGCTGTGCATCTACTTCGTGCTGGTGCTGCTGTTCAAGGACTTCATTCAGCCCGTGACCATCCTTGCAGCCCTGGTGCTGTCGGTACCCGGCGCCATCCTGGCGCTGTTCATCACCCGCACCGCCCTGTCCATGCCGTCCATGATCGGGTTGATCATGCTGATGGGCATTGCCACCAAGAACTCCATCCTGCTGGTCGACTACGTGATCCTCGCGCAACGAGAGCGCGGCCTGGGGCGGCTCGAGGCCATCCTCGATGCCTGCCGCAAGCGGGCGCAGCCCATCATCATGACGACCATGGCGATGGGCGCCGGCATGATGCCGATCGCACTGGGCATCGGCGTCGACCCCAGCTTCCGTGCCCCCATGGCCATCGTGGTGATCGGCGGCCTGATCACCTCGACCTTCCTGAGCCTGCTGGTGATCCCGGTCGTCTTCAGCCTGGTCGATGGCGGCGTGAGCTGGCTGCAAGCCCGCCTGCGCCGCTCTGCCCACGCCCGTTGAAACGCACACGCACCATGCCGCGCTTTGCTGCCAACCTCACGATGCTCTACAACGAGCACGCCTTCCTGGACCGCTTCGATGCCGCCGCCCGCGATGGCTTCCAGGGAGTCGAGTACCTGTTTCCGTATGCCCACCCCGCCGACGAGCTGGCCCGACGGCTTCAGGCAAGCGGCTTGCAGCAGGTGCTGTTCAATGCCCCGCCGGGCGACTGGGATGCCGGCGAGCGCGGTCTGGCCTGCCTGCCCGGGCGCGAAGCCGAGTTCAAGGCCGGCATCGAGCAGGCCCTGCGCTATGCCGAGGCCTTGAACGGCCACCGTGTTCACGTGATGGCCGGGCGCGTGCCCGACGGGCTGGGCCGAGAAGAGGCGGAAGCCACCTACGTGCGCAACCTGCGTGTGGCGGCCGAGCTGGCCCGGCCTGCCGGCGTCGATCTGCTGATCGAGCCCATCAATGGCCGGGACATGCCGGGCTACTTCCTCACACGCCAGGACCAGGCCCATGCGCTGATCGCGTCGATCGGCCAGCCGAACGTCAAGGTGCAGATGGACCTGTACCACTGCCAGATCGTGGAGGGCGACCTGGCGATGAAGCTGCGCCAGTACCTGCCCACGGGCCATGTCGGCCACCTGCAGATTGCCGGCGTGCCCGAACGGCATGAGCCCGATGTGGGGGAGCTGAACTACCCCTACCTGTTCGAGCTGATCGATGCGCTGGGCTTTGACGGCTGGCTGGGCTGCGAATACAGGCCCGCCCGCGGCCCGGTGGCCCGGGGCACGACGGACGGACTGGGCTGGCTCAGGCCCTGGCTGGCCTGAGCCCGACCCTCCTCAGGGCTGGCGGGCCACGCGCAGGTCCAGCGTGAGCGGGTGCTCGATGCCCGGCTGCAGCGGTTTGAGGTTCATCGGCCCCGGGGTGTGGCCCATGCGGAAGAAGCGCGCCAGACGACGGCTTTCCGCCTCGTACGAGTTCACCGGGAAGGTGTCGTAGTTGCGGCCACCCGGGTGGGCGACGTGGTACTGGCATCCCCCCACCGAGCGCTTGAGCCAGGTGTCCACCACGTCGAACACCAGTGGCGCGTCGACGCCGATGGTGGGGTGCAGACACGAAGGCGGCTGCCACGCACGGTAGCGCACACCGGCCACGAATTCGCCCACGCGGCCCGTGGGGTGCAGCGGCAGGATGTGGCCATTGACCGTGACCACATGGCGGTTGCCGTTCAGGCCGGTGGCCTTGACCTCCAGCCGCTCGAGCGACGAATCCACGTAGCGCACCGTACCGCCGATGGCGCCCTCTTCGCCCATCACGTGCCACGGCTCGAGCGCCCCGCGCAGCGTCAGCTTGACGCCTGACGCGGCAAAGTCGCCGATGAACGGGAAGCGGAACTCGAAATGCGGCGCGAACCAGTCGGATTCGAAGTGGTAGCCCGCCATGTCGAGCTCGGCCAGCACATCGGCGAAGTCCTGCTGTACGAAGCTCGGCAACAGGAAGCGGTCATGCAGGCCCGTGCCCCATCGCGTCAGGCGCTGTGCGCCATGGCCCTGATACGGCGCCTTCCAGAACCAGGCCACCAGTGCGCGCAACAGCAGTTGCTGCACGAGGCTCATCTTCGAATGCGGCGGCATCTCGAAGGCGCGCAACTCCAGCAGCCCCAGGCGCCCCGTGGGCCCATCCGGCGAATACAGCTTGTCGATGCAGAACTCGCTGCGGTGCGTGTTGCCCGTGGCGTCGATCAGGAGGTTGCGCAGCGTGCGGTCGATGAGCCACGGCGGGCACTGGCCCCAGATGGCCATCTGCCGTTCGATTTCCTTCAAACCCAGCTCGGTCTCGTAGACCTGGTCCTGACGGGCCTCGTCGATGCGCGGCGCCTGGCTGGTGGGGCCGATGAAGAGGCCCGAGAACAGGTAGGACAGCGAGGGGTGGTTGTGCCAGAAGGTCAGCAGCGAAGGCAGCAGGTCCGGGCGCCGCAGGAAGGGGCTGTCGGCCGGCGTGGCCCCGCCCAGCACGAAGTGGTTGCCACCGCCCGTGCCGGTGTGGCGGCCATCGACCATGAATTTCTCGGTCGACAGGCGGGTCTGGTGCGCAGCCTCGTACAGGAACTCGGTGTGGTCCACCAGTTGCGCCCAGCTGGACGCCGGGTGGATGTTCACCTCGATCACACCGGGGTCGGGTGTGACCT
>JAJUHM010000457.1 GCA_029279925.1 Aquabacterium olei | reverse complement strand
GGGGATGAACCAGTTCAAGCCGTACTTTTTGGGTCAGGCGAAGGCGCCGTGGACGCGCGTGGCCAACACGCAGAAGTGCATCCGCGCCGGCGGCAAGCACAACGACCTGGACGATGTCGGCCGTTCGCGCCGGCACCACACCTTCTTTGAGATGCTGGGCAACTGGAGCTTTGGCGACTACTTCAAGCAGGGCGCGATCGAGATGTCGTGGGAACTGCTGACGAAGGTGTATGGGCTGGACCCGAAGCGGCTGGAGCCGTCCACCCACTGGCCGTTGACGAGGGCCTGGGTCTTCAACAGCGTCGGGTCTTGCAGCGAGGCCAGGGGCGAGGCGATGGCATCCATGGTGTGGCTCCGTGACAGGTCTTGATGGCGGGCCATCATAGGGGGCGGCCCGAAATCTATAATCAGGGGCTTCGCTGAGCCCTGCCCGCGAGGTGGATTGCTGTTGCACGCCGCCCCTTGGCGCCCAGCCCTAAGAGAAAGACCCCGGATGAAAGCCGCCCAGATCCGTTCGACCTTCCTGAAGTACTTCGAGTCCAAAGGCCACACCATCGTCGCGTCCAGCCCCGTGGTGCCCGGTGACGACCCGACCCTGCTGTTCACGAACGCGGGCATGAACCAGTTCAAGGACGTGTTCCTGGGCTTTGACAAGCGCCCGTACACGCGTGCCACCACGTCGCAGAAGTGCATCCGCGCCGGCGGCAAGCACAACGACCTGGACAACGTCGGCTACACCGCGCGGCACCACACCTTCTTCGAGATGCTGGGCAACTTCTCGTTCGGCGACTATTTCAAGAAGGACGCCATCAGCTACGCCTGGGAGCTTCTGACCGAGCACTTCAAGCTCCCGAAGGACAAGCTCTGGGTCACCGTCTACCAGGAAGACGACGAGGCCTACGAGATCTGGAACAAGGTGGTGGGCGTGCCCGCCGAGCGCATCGTGCGCATCGGCGACAACAAGGGCGGCCGCTACATGTCCGACAACTTCTGGATGATGGGCGACACCGGCCCCTGTGGCCCGTGCACCGAGATCTTCTACGACCACGGTCCCGAGATCCCCGGCGGCCCCCCGGGCAGCCCCGATGAAGACGGCGACCGCTACATCGAGATCTGGAACAACGTCTTCATGCAGTTCAACCGCACTGAAGACGGCGTGATGCACCCGCTGCCCAAGCCCTCGGTGGACACCGGCATGGGCCTGGAGCGCATCGCCACGGTGCTGCAGGGCAAGCACAGCAACTACGAGATCGACCTGTTCCAGAACCTGCTGGCCGCAGCCCGCGAGGCCGTCACGGCGTCGGGCGGCGAGGGCTTCGACCCGAACAGCCCGTCCCTGAAGGTGATCGCCGACCACATCCGCGCGTGCTCGTTCACGGTGGCCGACGGCGTCATTCCCAGCAACGAAGGCCGCGGCTACGTGCTGCGCCGCATCACCCGTCGCGCCATCCGCCACGGCTACAAGCTGGGCGCCCGCACCCCGTTCTTCCACAAGCTGGTCGCGGCCCTGGTGGCCGAGATGGGCGAGGCCTACCCCGAGCTGCGCGCCAATGAAAAGCGCATCACCGAGGTCCTGAAGACCGAGGAAGAGCGATTCTTCCAGACCATTGCCAACGGCATGGAAATCCTGGAAGGCGCGCTGGCCACGGGTGCCAAGGTCATCGATGGCGAGACCGCCTTCAAGCTGCACGACACCTACGGCTTCCCGGTCGACCTGACCGCCGACGTCTGCCGCGAGCGCGACGTCACCGTCGACCAGGCCGGCTTCGATGCCGCCATGGCCCGCCAGCGCGAGCAGGCCCGTGCGGCCGGCAAGTTCAAGATGGCCGCCGGGCTGGAGTACACCGGCGCCGCCACCACCTTCCACGGCTACGACCACCTGGCCCGCGAAGCCGCCACTGTCACCGCCATCTACGTCGACGGTGCGCCGGTGCAGCAGGCCAACGCCGGTGACGACGCCGTGATCGTGCTGGACCACACCCCGTTCTACGCCGAATCGGGCGGTCAGTGCGGCGACAGCGGCGACCTGCGCAACGCCACCAGCCGCTTCGTGGTGGAAGACACGCTCAAGATCCAGGCGGACGTGTTTGGCCACCATGGCCGCGTGGTCGAAGGCGCCGTCAAGGTGGGCGACACCCTGAACGCCAAAGTCGACGCCGAACTGCGCGCCAAGACCGTGCGCAACCACAGCGCCACCCACCTGATGCACAAGGCCCTGCGCGAGGTGCTGGGCGAGCACGTGCAGCAGAAGGGCTCGCAGGTCACCCCGGACCGCACCCGCTTCGACTTCTCGCACGGCCAGCCGCTGACCGACGAAGAAATCCGCGAGATCGAAGCCCTGGTCAACGCCGAGATCCTGGCCAACGCCGATGCGCAGGCCCAGGTCATGGCGCTGGAAGATGCCCAGAAGAGTGGTGCCATGATGCTGTTCGGCGAGAAGTACGGCGAAACCGTGCGCGTGCTGAGCATCGGCTCCTCCAAGGAGCTGTGCGGTGGCACCCACGTCAAGCGCACGGGTGACATCGGTCTGTTCAAGATCGTGGCCGAAGGCGGTGTGGCCGCCGGCGTGCGCCGCGTCGAGGCCATCACGGGCGACAACGCGCTGGCCTACACCCAGAACCTGGAAAGCACCGTCAATGGCCTGGCCGCGCTGCTGAAGGCCACCCCGCACGACGTGCCGGCCCGCGTGGCCGCCGCGCAGGACCAGATCCGCGCGCTGGAAAAGGAAATCGCCGCCCTCAAGGGCAAGCTGGCATCCGCCCAGGGTGACGAACTGGTGGCGCAGGCCGTCGACGTCAAGGGCGTGAAGGTGCTGGCTGCGCGCCTGGAAGGTGCCGATGCTGCCACGCTGCGCAACACCATGGACCAGCTCAAGAACAAGCTCAAGACCGCGGCCATCGTGCTGGCGGCCGTCGACGGCGACAAGGTGCAGCTGGCCGCCGGCGTCACCGCCGACAGCACGGGCAAGGTCAAGGCCGGCGAACT
>JAJUHM010000456.1 GCA_029279925.1 Aquabacterium olei | reverse complement strand
GGCGTTGAGGAAGGCGTCGTTCCCCCCGGCCGCGTGGAGGTCGTCGAGGCCCGCGTGGCCCCCGCGGGTGTTGCGGAAGGCCTCGGCCACGGCCAGCAGGCCTTCAAACTCCAGGCGCGCGTTCCAGCTCGCCACCTGCGCCTTTTCGATGGGCGTGCGCCCCAGCAGCGGCGGTTCGGGCCAAGCGGCTTCCGCCCAGGCCCAGATCGCCGCGTTGTCGGGCAGCACGGTGCCGTCGTCCAGCTTCAGCGCGGGCACGGTGCACTGGGGGTTGAGTGTCCGGAAGGCGTCGCCCAGCTGCTCGCCCCGCATCAGGTCGACCTGAACGGTCTCGTGCGGGATGCCTTTTTCAGCCAGCAGGATGCGGGCGCGGCGCGGGCTCGGCGCGGTGGCGCAGTCGTACAGTGTGATCATGCGCTGCATCGTGCCGGATGCCGCGCCGAGGGCCCATGCGGGATACACCCCATGGCTCACCCGTAGGTGATGCCGCTCGTCTTGCCCCCGAACACCCGGTAGACGAAGACCGTGTAGCCAGCGATCGCTGGCAGGCTGATGGCCGTGCCCACGAGGATGATCTTGAGCGAGGACGGTGCGCTGGCCACTTCCCACACCGTGAGCCGGTCGAGCAGCACATACGGGTAGAGGCTGTAGGCCAGCCCGAAAGCGCCCAGCACCAGCACACTGATGGCCAGCACCAGCGGCAGCCACGCCAGCTTGCCATTCGGCCCTTGCACGCGGTGCGAATTCAGCAGCCCGCGTAACGCAATCAGGGCCATGCCGGTCATCAGGGGCACGGGCAGCAGGGCCAGCAGGGCGGGCATGGTGAACCAGCGTTCGGCCACCGTGGGGCTGACCAGCGGCGTGGCCACCGACACCAGCAGCAGGGTCAGCACGAGCCCCGGCCAGGCCGCCTTGGCCCAGCCCACCGCGCGGCGTTGCAGGGCCCCGTCGGTCTTGAGGATGAGCCAGCACGCGCCCAACAGCACGTAGGCCACGGGCACGGCCACGGCCACGCCAGCGGCAAACACCAGGGCCATCGGCCCCTCGGCCAGGCCCGTGACGTAGCGTCCGAGCATCCAGCCCTGCGCCATCGAGGCCAGCAGCGAGCCGGCAAAGAAGGCCCGGTTCCACAGCGGCTTGTGTTGCGCGCGGGCCTTGACGCGGAAGTCGAACGCCACCCCGCGCAGGATGAGGCCCAGCAGCATCAGTGCCACCGGGATGTACAACGCCTGCAGGATCACCCCGTGCGCCTTCGGGAAGGCGATGAGGAGCAGGCCGACGCCCAGCACCAGCCAGGTCTCGTTGGCATCCCAGAACGGACCGATGGAGGAGACCATCTCGTCGCGTTCGCCGTCGCCATGGGCGCGCGGCAGCAGCATGCCCACGCCCAGGTCGTAGCCGTCCAGGGCCACATAGGCCAGCATGGACACGCCCATCAGCAGCCAGAACAGCACGGGCAAGAAGGTATCGAAGTCCATGTCAGGCTCCTTGCTGAACGAGACCCTGTTCGGTCGTCATGCCGGGTACGACCGGGTCCGGGCCGGCCGCGTCCAGGGGCTTGCTGCTGAGGTAGCGCAGCACGCCGATGTAGGCGAGCAGCAGGCTCACGTACAGCACCACGTAGCCGGTCAGGCTCCAGGCCACCGTGGCGGCCGGCGTGGTGGTGACAAGGTCGGCGGTGCGCAGCACGCCGTGCACGAGGTAGGGTTGGCGGCCGATCTCTGTGACATACCAGCCGGCCACGGTGGCGACCCAGCCCGAGAAGGTCATCCACGACAGCGCGCGCCACACGGCCTTCGGCACGCGGGCGTCGGCCGTGGACCAGCCGGCGCGTCGCAGGCGCCACCACGCCAGCCAGCTGACCAGCAGCATCAGCGTGCCCATGCCGACCATGATGCGGAAGCTGAAGAACACGGGCTTGACTGGCGGGTGCGCTCCCGGGAAGGAAGACAGCCCCTGGAGTTCGCCATCGGCGCTGTGTGTGAGGATGAGCGACCCGAGCTTGGGGATGCCCACGGCCCAGTCGTGCCGCTGCTCGGCCTCGTTCGGCCAGGCCATGAGCAGCAGGGGCGCGCCGCGCTCGGTGTGCCAGATGCCTTCGATGGCGGCGATCTTGGCCGGCTGGTGCTTGAGGGTGTTGAGCCCATGCAGGTCACCTGCAATGATCTGCAGCGGGATCAGCACCGCCGCCAGCGTGACGCCCAGACGCAGCACCTTGGGCGTGGCCGCATTGGCGCAGCCGCGCAGCACCTGGCTGGCCGCCAGCCCCGCCATCAGGAAGGCCACGGTCAGCCCGGACGCCAGCAGCATGTGCGTGAGCCGGTACGGAAAACTCGGGTTGAAGACGATGGCCAGCCAGTCGGTGGCATGCAACTCGCCGTTGACCAGCGTGTGGCCTTGCGGGGTCTGCATCCAGGAGTTCAGGCTCAGGATCCAGAACGCGCTCATGGTGGTGCCGAAGGCGACCAGGAAATTGGCCACCAGGTGCATGCGCTCGCTGACCCGGCCATGGCCGAACAGCATCACGCCCAGGAAGGTGGCCTCCAGGAAGAAGGCCGTGAGCACCTCGTAGCCCAGCAGGGGCCCGGCGATGTTGCCCGCCCGCGCCATGAAGCCCGGCCAGTTGGTGCCGAACTGGAAACTCATGGTGACGCCGCTGACGACGCCCAGGGCGAAGGTCAGCGCGAACACCTTGGTCCACAGGCGCCAGGCACCCAGCCAGGCCGTGTGCCCCGTGCGCAGCCAGCGCCAGCGCATGAACAGCAGCACCCAGCCGAGCGCGATGCTGATGGTGGGAAAGAGGATGTGGAAGGTGATGTTGGCCGCGAACTGCATGCGCGACAGCAGCAGGGTGTCGAGGGCTTCCATGGCGCTCACTCCGGATCTCGTTGCGTTTCACGCTGACCGACCACCTTCAGGTGGCCGGTGAACTCCAGCAAACGACCGACCTTCGAGCCCAGCTTCATCAACTGCGCGAGCGTGCGGGCGTCCAT
>JAJUHM010000455.1 GCA_029279925.1 Aquabacterium olei | reverse complement strand
TGCCCATGGTGCCCATCCTGTCGTCCATCATCGTCGGGCAGAAGGGGCAGGTCAGCCGCGGTCGGGGCTTTGCCCTGGCGCTCAGCTATTCACAAGGCATGGCGCTGGTCTACACGGCGCTGGGTGTTGCCGCCGGGCTGCTGGGCCAGGGCCTCGCGGCCTATCTTCAGCATCCTTGGGTGGTGCTGGGCTTCGGCGCGCTGATGGTGCTGCTGGCGCTGTCGATGTTCGGCCTGTACGAGCTGCGCCTGCCCGTGGCGGTGCAGAGCTGGCTCGGCGAGGGATCGAGCCGGCTGCCCGGCGGGCGCTTCATCAGCGTGTTCGCCATGGGTGTGGTCTCGGCGTTGATCGTGAGCCCCTGCGTGTCGGCGCCGCTGGCCGGGGCGCTGCTCTACATCAGCCAGACGCGCGACGTGTGGCTGGGCGGCGGCGCACTGTACGCCATGGCCTGGGGCATGAGCGTGCCGCTGCTGCTGGTCGGGTTGTCGGCGGGTACGCTGCTGCCGCGCACGGGGCCCTGGATGAAGGCGGTCAAGGCGCTGTTCGGTGTGCTGATGCTGGTGATGGCGGCGTGGATCACGCGCCCGGCCTGGCCGGTGCTGGTGGCGCAGGTCACGGGCCAGCAGGCCGCTGCCGGGGCGCACCGCAGCGTGCTGCCCTTCGAGCGGGTGCGCACCGTGGCCGAGCTGGATGCCGCTCTGGCCCGCGCCGCCGCCGAGGGGCGGCCGGTGATGCTGGACTTCTACGCCGACTGGTGCGTGTCGTGCATCGAAATGGAGCAGCTGACCTTCCGCGATCCCGGCGTGCGACCGCGCCTGGAGCGTGCCGTGTTGCTGCAGGCCGATGTGACGGCCAACAACGACGATGACCGCGCCCTGCTGGCCCGCTTCCAGCTGTTCGGGCCGCCGGGCATCCTGTTCTGGAACGCGCAGGGGCAGCCGGTGCCGGCCGCACGGGTCGTCGGCTTCCAGAAGCCGGACGTGTTCGCCGTGGCCCTGCAGCAGGCCGGATTGTGAGCATGCACCCCGATGCCCGGGCCCTGTGGCGGGCTCCGATGTGGCTGCTGTCGGTGCTGCTGGCTGCGCTCGGCATGCTGGGCCCGTTCGCGGTCGACACCTACCTGCCGGCGTTTTCCGGCATCGCGGCCGACCTGCAGGCCACGCCGGTGCAGATCCAGCAGACGCTGTCCGCCTACCTGTTCGCCTTCGCCTTCATGAGCCTGTTTCACGGCTCGCTGTCCGACAGCCTGGGCCGCCGGCCGGTCGTGCTGACCGGCATTGCGGTGTTCACGCTCGCTTCGGCCGGGTGCGCGCTGTCGACGAGCATCGGGCAGCTGGTGTTCTTCCGCGCCCTGCAAGGGCTGTCCACCGGCGCGGGCATCGTGGTGTCGCGTGCCGTCATCCGCGATCTGTTTCCGCCGGCCGACGCGCAGCGGGTGATGTCGCAGGTGACGCTGTTCTTCGGCATCGCGCCGGCCATCGCCCCGGTGATCGGCGGCTTTCTGTTTGCCCACCTGGGCTGGCACGCGGTGTTCTGGTTCCTGACGGGCGTGGGCGTCGTGCTGTGGGTGGCCAACTGGCGGCTGTTGCCCGAGTCGCTCCACGCCGCGCACCGGCAGCCTTTCGTGCTGGGCAACCTGATGCGGGGCTATGTGGCCATCGGCACGAGCCCGCGTTTCCTGCTGCTGGCGCTGGCCAGCGGGGTGCCGTTCAACGGCATGTTCCTCTATGTGCTGGCTGCGCCGGCGTTTCTGGGCGAGCACCTGAAGCTGGCGCCCACCGAGTTCTTCTGGTTCTTTCTGTGCACCATCAGCGGCATCATGGGCGGCGCGTGGATCAGCGGGCGGCTGGCCGGGCGCATCGAGCGCGACCGCCAGATCCGCATCGGCCTGGGCGTGATGCTGACGGTGTCGGTGCTCAACCTGGTGGCCAATGTGCTGTGGGCGGCGCACGTGAGCTGGTCGCTGATCCCGATCGGGCTGTATGCGCTCGGTTGGGCGATGATGACGCCGGTTGTCACGCTGATGGTGCTGGACCTCTACCCGGATCGCCGGGGGATGGCCGCCTCCATGCAGGCCTTTGTGGGGGCGTTGTCCAACGGCGTGGTGGCCGGTGTGGTGGTGCCGCTGGTCATGCACGACACGGTGGCCCTCGCCGTGGCCTCGTTGCTGCTGATGCTGGTAGGTCTCTTTGCCTGGGGCGCCTTGCAGCGCCACGGACTGCGGCGATAATGCGCTGGTGAAGTCGGCCAGACCGCCGCTGGTGCAAGGCCCGAAAGGGCGCACTGGAGGAAGGTCCGGACTACACAGGGCAGCGTAGGAGGTAACACCTCTCCACCGCGAGGTGAGGATCAGAGCAACAGAGACGAGCCGATTCAGTTCGGGTGAAACGGGCAATCTCTACGCGCAGCAACACCAAATAGGCACACGACGACCTGGCCCGGGGAGTGTGCGGGTAGGTGGCACCGAGCCGCTCTGGCGACAGGCGGCCCAGAGGAATGGCGGTCACGGTCCAGCGTCGCGAGACACGGGACTGCACAGAATCCGGCCTATCGGCCGACTTCACACTTATTTCACGATGCGGGGGCGCCAGGGGTGCCGTGTCGCACTGCGGGATTCAAGTTGCCGGCGGGCTGTCCGACAACCTGGGGAGACCCTTCTCGTGTCCCCGCCATGCCTGCCACCGATGTCCGTCCCCCGCTTCAGCGCGTCAAGCACTACGTCAGCCTGCTGACCCTGTCCTTTGGCCTGTCTTATGCCGCCGATGCCCATGCCACCGCAGGCGCCCATGGCGACGGCAAGGCCGATGCCGCCTCCCGGCCGGCCGCGGCAGCGAGCAGCAACGTCTCGATGACCGAACTGCGGGACATGATCGACCAGAAGATCTCGGAGGTGCGGGCACGCCGCGAGGCGCCCGCGGTGGTGCGCGTGCAGAGCCGCGGCCCCCGCGCGAGCAAGCCCGCCGCTGGCGCCACCGCCGCCGCGCCCGCCGGCCATGCC
>JAJUHM010000454.1 GCA_029279925.1 Aquabacterium olei | reverse complement strand
GGGCCTGCTGGGGCCGCAGGCTGCGGGGCCGGTGGCGGCCACGCTGCTGGTCGATGTGATCCTCACCTGCTCGGCCTGCGTGGCGTGGATCCACGCCGACGGTGCGGGTGGACAAGGTGCGCTGGCTGCCCTGCGCGCGTCGCTGCGCGGCGCGCTGCGCAATCCGCTGCTGCAGGCCATGGCTGCCGGACTGCTGGTGGCGGCATTGGGGTGGACCGTGCCGCCAGCCGTGGACGAAACGCTGCGCCTGCTGGGCCAGGCGGCCACGCCAGCCGCCTTGTTCACGCTGGGCGCCATCGTGGCGCGCGCCCAGTTGCAGGCCCGTGCGCTGGGTGCGACGTCGCAGCCAGCCGTCTCTGCCAGGCCGGGTGTCCGCCGCGCGGTTCTGCTCAAGCTGGTGGCGCACCCCTTGCTGGTCTGGCTCATGGGTTGGGGTCTTGCCGCAGTAGGTCATCCCTTGCCCGATCTTGGGCTCGCGGCGGTCACGCTGGCCGCTGCCTTGCCCGCGGCGGCCAACGTTTCGATGCTGGCCGAGCGCGAGGGGGCCGACACCGGCCTGATCGCCCGCGTCATCCTGTGGACCACGGTGGGCTCGGTGGTGTCCTTGCTGGTGTGGAGCGCGGTGCTGGGGGTGCAGCAAGCGGTGTGAGGCGTTTGCGGTTCATCGGCCAAACGCGTGCTGCACGTCACGCCGGCCAGCGTTTATGATGGTGTTACAGCTTGTTTCGCCCTCCGCTCCCGCGCCCCGCATGCTGCCGTCCCCTCAGCCTCGTGCAGAAGCCCGACTTGTCCAGTGCGCTCCGCCCATCGTTCACGATGAGCGGCGCCTGGCCGTGCTGCGCGCGCTGGCCTTGCTCGACTCCGCGGCCGATCCGACCTTCGATGCCATGACGCGGCTGGCCGTGACGGTCACCGGCTGCCCGATCGGGGCCATCGGGCTGGTGGACGCCCGACGCACCTGGTTCATGGCCGCGGTGGGCCTGCCGCAGGGTGGCGAGTCGGACAACGCACTGTCCTTCTGTGCGCGGGCCATCGCCTCACCCGGGCTTTTCGAGGTGCCCGACGCCCACGCCGACCCGGCGTTCGCCGCCAATCCGCTCGTGACCGGGCCGCCGCACGTGCGCTTCTACGCGGGGGTGCCGCTGGTGTGCGACGGTCAGGCGGTGGGCACGCTGTGCGTCGTCGACCACCGGCCATACCGGTTGCGCCCGGACCAGCGCGCGGCGATGGACGACCTGGCTCAGGTGGCCATGCAGTCACTGCGTACCCGCTTGCGGCTGGTCGGGGCGACAGCGGGATGAGTCGGGGCCGCGTTCCGGTCGTCGTCGTGAGCCTCGATGCCGACGAGGCCCTGTCGAGCTTTGGCACGGGGGCGGCGTTGCAGGTGGTCGGTCTGGTCAGCCGGATCGAGCAGGTTCTGCCTCTGTTGCATGACAGCCGTCCCGCCATGGTGCTGGTCGAGGAGGGCTTGTTGACCGATGCCGGCTCTGCGGCGGTGGTGCAGGCCATCCGCGATGGCTGGCACACCCCTGTGGTGATGCTGGTGGATGGCACGGCGGCGTCGAGCGTCGGGGCGAGGCTTGGACCGTATCCCGTCTCGCCCGTTGTGGTCACCGATGTCGGCGAGGGCGGGCAGGATGTGGCCGTGCTGACGATCCAGATCGACCGCTACGGCTTTGTGCGCGATACCCTGCCGTCCGACGCGGCCGCTGCGCTGGCAGGGGTCATCCTGGCGCGGCTGCGCCAGGGGCTGCCGGCCGCTGCCGGCATGGTGGCTTCACACGATGGCACCGGAGGCTGGGTGCTGGCCTGGCGCGCCGATGGCGATGCGGTGCTGCAGGCGCAAGACCTTCTCGACGCCCTGCAGTGTCCTCTGAGCGTCACGCGGCACCACAGCGTGCGGTTGGCGGCGTGTGCCGGGTTGGCGGTCGGTCCTGCGGCATCCGCCCGCGTCGATGCCTTGCTCAACCCGGCGTTCGGCGCGCTTGCCTGTGCACACGGCCGGGGCCAGCTGGCGGTGCACATGCCGGCCATGGCGCGACGCCATGCCGCACAGCGGGCTGCGGCCGAGGCGCTGGCGCGTGAGCTGGCGCAGCCCCGTACGATGGGTCTCGTCTACCAGCCCCTGATGTCGCTGGATGGCGGGGCCGTGGTGGCGCTGGACGCACAGCTGTGCTGGCCTGGCGAGGATGCCGCCCTGCAGCGACACGTCTGGGCCCGTGTGGCCGAAGAGGCAGGGCTGAGAGACGCGCTCGACCGGTGGGTGCTGGGACAGGCCTGTGGCTTTGCGGCCAGTCTGTGTCGGGCCGGGCACGGGGTGCCTGTGCTCGTGCCCATTCGCAACACGCAACTCATGTCGCCTGCCTTTGTCGATCTCGTGGCGCATGCCTTGAGCGAGAGCGGGCTGCCTGCGGACCATTTGATGCTGGTGTTCCACGAGTCGGCCATGCTCGTCATGCAGGATCACCGCGAGGTGATCGCCGGCCTGCACGAGCGCGGTGTGCGCGTGTTGCTGGACGACATGGGCGCGGCGCTGTCTTCGATCCCGATGCTGTCGCTGCCCTGCATCCAGGGCGTGCGCGTCGATGCGACGCTGGTGCAGGCGCTGGAGCACGATCCAGGATGCGCCCGCATCGTGCATGCCATGGTGACGCTGGCGCACAACCTCGGTCTGATGGTGGTGGCCAAGGGCGTGACGACGCCGGCGCAGGTGAATGCGCTGCGGCAGGGCGGTTGCCTGGTCGGCCAGGGGGAGTGGCTGGCGCCCGCGTTGCTGCCCGACCGGGTGCCGGCGTGGCTGCAGCAGGCCGCAGGGGGCGGCGTGCACCGCGACACGCTGCACTGAGCCTTGAGCCTGCCACGCGCCCGCGCGCTCAACGCTGCAGCACACCCTTGAGCGCCACGCCCGTGTGTGAGCGACTGGCCACGACCTGATCCGGCGTGCCGAGTGCCGCCACCTTGCCGCCACCCGAGCCGCCTTCCGGGCCCATGTCGATGATCCAGTCGGC
>JAJUHM010000453.1 GCA_029279925.1 Aquabacterium olei | reverse complement strand
GGCCTTGAATCCGGCCTCGGCCGCCGCTGCCATGGCGTCGGGCGTCAGCTGGGGGGCGGCGTACACGTCTTCGGCAATCGGGGCGAGGGATACGGACTGGCTCATGATCGATCCTTGTGACGAGGGAAACGGTGCGAGGCGGAGGTCAACCGGCCAGCGCGGCCTTCACGGCGGCAGAGACCTGGCCCATGTCGGCCTGCCCAGCCAGACGCTGTTTGGCGGCGCCCATGACCTTGCCCATGTCGCCAGGGCCGGATGCGCCCAGCTCGGTGACGATGGCCTGGATGGCGACGGCGATCTCGTCAGCGCTCAGGCGCTGCGGCAGGTAGGCCTCGAGCACGGTGATCTCGGCCTTTTCCTTGTCGGCCAGATCGGCGCGGGCGGCGGCTTCGTACTGCTGCGCGGCATCCTTGCGCTGCTTGATGAGCTTGTCGACGATGGCCACCACCATGGTGTCATCCAGCTCCACGCGCTCGTCGACTTCCTTCTGCTTCATCGCGGCCAGCAGCATGCGGATGGTGCCGAGGCGATCGGCTTCCTTGGCGCGCATGGCAGCTTTCATGTCGTCGTTGATGCGTTGCTTGAGGCTCATGGTGGGCAGGTCCCGCAGCCGGGACGGAGAAAGAGACGGGAAAGGGGGCAAAAAACGGCGCGAGCAGCAGGGACATGCAGCGACGGACCGCAGAAACGACAAAGCCTGCCTGGGCGTCCCCATGCAGGCTTGTTTGTCACCCGCTGCGCCGTGTCAGCGCATTGTGCGACAAGGTATCCAGGAAGCGGATCAGTACAGCTTCTTGGGCAGCTGCATGCTGCGCACGCGCTTGTAATGACGCTTGACCGCGGCGGCCTTCTTGCGCTTGCGCTCAGCGGTGGGCTTCTCGTAGAACTCGCGGGCGCGCAGTTCGGTCAGCAGACCCAGCTTTTCGATGGTGCGCTTGAAGCGGCGCAGGGCCACGTCGAACGGCTCGTTTTCCTTGACACGGATGGTCGTCATTACAGATTCGCTTTCAGTGTGAATGCATTCAACGGGGCTTGAACGTGGCCGCCAGCCGCCTGCCTTCTGGTCGCCACACAAAACCCGGTGAAGGGTTCGCCTTGTTCAAGCCACCCGGGTCTGGTCCGTTTCCGGTTTCCGCGGATGGAAACGGATCTGACCTGCTCGGTGTGCACAGCAACGTCGAAAACAGCGCCTGCCGGCGGACTTCTTTGCAAACACGCACGAAGCCCCACCAACAAAGCCTGAGATTCTACCCCGAAATTGCTGGCGTGGCGATATTCACAACCAGTCTGGCCGCAATTTCGTGGCCAGGGCAGCAAAACCACGCCTCAAAGACGGCGAATACGCTGAGCGGCCCGCAATGCGGCGCGTTCAGCCTCCGGGGGCAGGCCGACGGCGGCGGGCGGGCAATCGGCGCACGGCCAGTCGCCCCCCAGGCGCGCCAGCACCTCGGCCAGCGGCTCGAGCACGAAGGCACGGCCCATCATGCGCGGGTGCGGCAGGCTCAGGGTCGCGGACTGCCGCGTGGCTCCGCCGAACCACAACAGGTCGAGGTCCAGCGTGCGCGGCGCATGGTGATACGGGCGCTCACGGTCGTGGACGATTTCGAGGGCCAGCAACGCCGCGAGCAATTCCTGGGGGCCGAGTGCCGACGCCAGCACTGCCACAGCGTTGAGGTAATCCGGGCCGGAGGCGTCCACAGGTGCCGTTTCATACAGCGACGACACGCCCACCAGCCGGGTGCCGGGCAGCGCGGCCAGATCCTCCTGCGCGCGCGCGAGTCGGGCACGGACATCGCCCAGGTTGCCCCCCATGCCCACGAAGGCGAGGTGCCGGGGAACCGCGCTCAGCGCATCTGCAGCCCCGCTGATGTGCAGGCCGTCACGGCGCACGCTGACACTCACTCCGCAGCCCCGACGTCGACCTGACGCTCGCCAGCCGGCTTGCGACGGCGACGGCGGCGCTTGCGGGCCGGGTCACCGCCGCCCTCGCCTTCGGTGCCACCGGCAGCCGCCTTGCTCTGGCGACGCTGCACCTCGAGTTGGCGTGCCTCGTCCAGCAGGCGACGGCGCTCGTGGTCGTCGGCCAGGGAGAAGTCCTCCCACCAGGTGGCCAGCTCCATGTCGAGCTCACCGGCCTGGGCACGCAGGCGCAGGAAGTCGAAGCCGGCGCGGAAGCGCGGCTGCTCGACCAGCGTGTACGGGCCATTGCCCACACGCCGCTCGAAACGCGGCTGCATGGTCCAGATCTCGCGCATGTCGGCGGCCAGCTTGCCGCGTCCGGAGATGTCGCCGATGCGGGCGTCGAACACGGCGTCGGTGGCCGACTGCAGCGCCGGGAACGGCGGCTCACCCTGGGCCTGGTTCCGCTTCCAGTGCTCGAGCACGTCGTGCCACAGCAGGCAGGCCAGCAGGAAGCTGGGCGCCACCGGCTTGCCCTCGCCCACCCGGCGGTCGGTGTCGTTGAGGGCCAGCTGCACGAACTGGTCGCGCCCCGGGTGGCGGCGGGCCTCGTCGAAGACGGCATCCAGCACAGGGAACACGCCGCGGTCCAGGCCCTGCTTGCGCAGCTCGTTGAGCGACGCCGTGGCATGGCCTGTCTGCAGCAGCTTGATCATCTCGTCGAACAGGCGCGACTGGGGCACGTTCGACAGCAGGTCCGCCATCTCCGCAATGGGTTCGCGCGTGCGGGGTTCGATCTCGAAGCCGAGCTTGGCCGCGAAACGGACGACGCGGATGATGCGCACCGGGTCTTCGCGGTAACGCACTTCCGGCACCCCGATCATGCGCAGCACGCGCTTCTTGGCGTCCTTGATGCCACCGTGGTAGTCGACGACCACGCCCGTGCGCGGGTCGTAGTACATCGCGTTGATCGTGAAGTCGCGGCGGGCGGCGTCCTGGTCCTGCGGGCCCCAGACGTTGTCGCGCAGCACACGTCCGCTGGCGTCCACCACCAGCGACTTGTCTGCCAGTTCCTTCTTGGACGTCTTTTCGTTGCCCTGCACCTGCTC
>JAJUHM010000452.1 GCA_029279925.1 Aquabacterium olei | reverse complement strand
GTTGCGGTGCACGCGGATGAAGCGGTCGCCCACTTGTCCTTCCAGCTCGGTCAGCGATTCGGTCAGGGTGTGCACGTCGGTCGCGGTGTGCAGCGTCACCAGCTTCTGCTCGGCCTTGAAATACAGGATGTCGGCCAGCGGCACCCGCACCACCCGCCCCCGGTCCTGAACCACGAAGACCGTGTCGTCTTCAGGCGGGGATGCCGGCCGCTCATCCCGCAGCGCAGCCCGCATCTGCCCGACCCGCTGCAGCGAGGCCGTCAGGCGATCCAGCCGCACCGGCTTGGTGAGGTAGTCGGCCGCGGCCAGATCGAAAGCGCGCAGGGCATGCTCCGGGTGCGCCGTCACGAACACCACGGCCGGCGGACGCGGCAGACCGCGCAGCCGGGCGGCCAGCGTCATGCCGTCCAACCCGGGCATCTGGATGTCCAGCAGCACCACATCCACCGGCTGACCGGATTCGTGCTGCGCCTGCAGCCACAGCTGGGCCGTCACCGGCTCCCCGAACTCGCCCACCACGTCGACGGGCAGACCGGTCTGGGTCACCAGCGACCGGATGCGCATCCGCGCCAGCGGCTCGTCATCCACCAGCACCATCCTCAAAGCAACCGTCATCACACGCTCTTTCAAGGGACAAGGCACACGCCGGCGTCAGGCGCGGGCGCGCGGCAAAGGCACGCTCAGGCGCACGACGTAAACCCCGGGCTGGCGCCCGTCTTCGCTGCGCTGCAGGCCGGCTTCGAATTCGGCCTCCACATCGTGCATGAGCTTGAGGCGCTGCCGCACATTGCGCAAGGCCATGCCATGCCCGGTGCGGGCGGCACCCGGCGCAGCAGCCGCGTCGATCACCGAATTGCTCACCGACAGCTCCACCCGCCCTGCATGCACCCGCGTGCGCACCACGATCCACCCCGGCCCAGGTGCCGGCTCGATGCCGTGGCGCACCGCATTCTCCACCAGGGGCTGCAGGATCAGGGCAGGCAGTTCGGCATCCTGGCCCTCCGCATCGAGCTCCCAGCGCACCGTCATCCGGTCCCCGAACCGCAGTTGCTCGATTCCCAGATAACGCTGCGCCAGGTCCACCTCGTCCCGCAACGTCGCCCGCATGGTCGGTGACACCAGCGCCTGACGGAACAGCTCGGCCAGGTCTTCCAGCACCGACTCGGCCCGCTGCGGGTCGATCTGCACGAGCGCAATGGCCGTGTTCAAGGTGTTGAACAGGAAGTGGGGCCGGATGCGGGCCTGCAACTCGGCCAGCCGCGCCGCCGCGTGGGCCGGCAGTTCGCTGCGGCTGCGATGCCGCAACCAGGCCAACCCGACGCTGGCCAGGGCCGCCCCCGTGGCCATGGGGGGCACCACCGACCACATCGAAGGACGGATGCCGCCCAGCGCCCAGTCCAGCCACAGCGCCTGCGCCATGCCGACCAGGCCGGCCACGGCCCCCAGGCCGGCGGCAAAGGCCCACTGCACCGGCTCGCTGCAGCGCGCCAGCCAGCGGCGGCTCGCGCACGCCAGCACCAGCCACACCAGGCACCCGGGCAGGGCCACCGCCGAGGCCTGCATCCAGCGCCCGATGGCATCCAGCAGGCTGGCCGAACCGAACGACGCCCCGAGCGCCACCACGACCTGCACGCCCAGCACCACCCGCAGCACCACGCCCACATGGCACACATCGAACGGGGATGGCGGCTGCGGACGTGCCGCCGCCTCGGTGGCCCCGAACTGCGTCAGCGCGAACTGAGTGGACACCGCCCAGGCCGGGGGCTCGCCCACCGCGCTGGCGCCCGGGGCGGCAGGCTCCTTAGAATCCATGGTTTGCACATTTTGCGCGAAGCGCGCGTCCGGAACACGCCCCATGAGCACCAACCAACTCGACAAGAAGTCCCAGGCCTGGTCGGCCCTGTTTTCAGAGCCCATGAGCGAGCTGGTCAAGCGCTACACCGCCAGCGTCTTCTTCGACAAGCGCTTGTGGAAGGCCGACATCCAGGGCTCGCTGGCCCACGCCGACATGCTGTGCGCCCAGGGCCTGATCTCTGCAGACGACCTGGCCGCCATCCAGAAAGGCATGGCCCAGATCACCCAGGAGATCGAATCCGGCGCCTTCGAGTGGAAGCTCGACCTGGAAGACGTGCACCTGAACATCGAGGCCCGCCTGACCCAGCTCGTGGGCGACGCCGGCAAGCGCCTGCACACCGGCCGCTCGCGCAACGACCAGGTCGCCACCGACGTGCGCCTGTGGCTGCGCGGCGAGATCGACGAGATCGGCGTGCTGCTGACCGAGCTGCAGAAGGCCCTGGTGGACGTGGCCGAGCAGAACGCCGACGTGATCCTGCCCGGCTTCACGCACCCGCAGGTGGCGCAGCCCGTGGCCTTCGGCCACCACCTGCTGGCCTATGTGGAAATGTTTGCCCGTGACGCCGAGCGCATGACCGACCTGCGCCGCCGCGTGAACCGCCTGCCACTGGGCTCGGCCGCGCTGGCTGGCACCAGCTACCCGCTGGACCGCGAACGCGTGGCCCGCACGCTGGGCTTCGAAGCCGTCTGCCAGAACAGCCTGGACGGCGTCAGCGACCGCGACTTCGCCATCGAATTCACCGCCGCCGCCTCGCTGCTGATGGTGCACGTCTCGCGCCTGAGCGAAGAGCTGATCCTGTGGATGAGCCAGAGCTTCGGCTTCATCGACCTGGCCGACCGCTTCTGCACCGGCTCGTCGATCATGCCGCAGAAGAAGAACCCCGACGTGCCCGAGCTGGCGCGCGGCAAGACCGGCCGTGTGGTCGGCCACCTGATGGGCCTGATCACCCTGATGAAGGGCCAGCCCCTGGCCTACAACAAGGACAACCAGGAAGACAAAGAGCCCCTGTTCGACACGGTGGACACGCTCAAGGACACGCTGCGCATCTTCACCGAGATGATTGGCGGCCAGCTGAACCCGGCCACGGGCGAGAAGGAAGGCGGTATCACCGTGAACCGCGAAGCGATGGAGCAGGCTGCCCTGAAGGGCTACGCCACTG
>JAJUHM010000451.1 GCA_029279925.1 Aquabacterium olei | reverse complement strand
GGGGCCGAAGGGCTGGGCGAGCTCGACACCAAGAGCCATTTCGACGTGCGTCAGGTCGAGGTGGAGAACGGTCTGTTCCAGCCGGTGCCCGGCGCGGATCAGGCGGGCGACGGCGTCGTCCCAGCCGGCATCGGACGAAGGTGTGGGGCCAAGATCGGTTCGAGCCGCTGCGCCGCGCCCTGGATCGCCGGTGCGAGCTGCCCCACAAAAAAATCCGCGTTCACCTCGAACACGGCCGCCGCCAAGGTGACGGCCTCATCGAGCGAGAGGTCGTTCACCCAGGCCCGTTCGCGCCGGATGGTCAGGGCCAGTAGTTCCAGCACGGCCTCGCCGTGCCGCGCCAAGAGATCGAACCAGTCCGGCTCGGCCGAGAGGTCCGCAGCGAGGGGTCGCACGGCGGCGAGGAAGCGCGGCAGCTCGCCCAGCCGGATCGGCGTGAGCTCCACCGTGGAGCCGGCCACCGTCACCACCTTGGGCACGGGCGGAAAGGTCTGGAAGTCGGTGCTCGCTTGGGTCATCGCCATCTCCTACAAGAGCACCAGGCGGCCGAACTGGCCCAGATCGCCGCCGGCCGGCTTGGTGAGGTCGGCCAGCACCTGGCCGGAGAGTTCGAACTTGAGCAGCTCGTCGGTGATGATGGACAGTTCCTTGGCCGGGTTGATGGCCACGCGGTACAGATCGATCACCACCTCGCGGTTGCCATCGGCGGTGTTCAGACCCTCGAAGCGGATCCAGCGCTCGGGCAGGGCCTGGGTGAACATCGCCGTGCGGCTGGCCGCCCCGAACGCGTAGTCCACCGTGAAGGGCTCGGTGTACGGGCCGCCGGTGCTGGCGTCCAGGATCAGCAGCGACCCGTGCTTGGCGTTGACGCTGTACTGGCTGGCCGGCAGCGTCTTGGGGGTGGTCGGGTCGGAGTCCTGGACCTGCACCGCCGAGACGTTCTGGTGGGCGAGCGGATACAGGTGCCCGGGCGTGACCGGGTTGGGCAGCGCTTCGCCGGTGACCGTGCCCGGCGTGACCTGGGTGCTGTGACCGTAGAGCGCCAAGGCCAGATTGGCCGGGATGAGTTCCTCCAGCGTGCAGGCGAACTCGCCTTTCTTGGTCTTGATGAGTTGCAGGTCGGTCAGGCGCTGGCCGGACTGCGCCTCCTGGTGCTCGATGGTGTCCACCGACAGCGACACCTTGAGTTCCGGCACGTTGCCGACGAAGGCGAGGCCCGCCGGGTTGCCGGCCGAGTCGCGCGCGCCGATGTAGACGCGGCCCTGTCCGGAGAAGTAGGGCATGGTCAGTCTCCTTGGGTGGCGGCCGTCGTGGAAGCGCCGGAGGCCGGCTCGCGGCGGGCAGGTTTGGCGTCGAGGGCCGGGGTGGCCGCCTTGGCCGCGCCCTGGGCGATCAGCCAGCGGGCGCTGGTTTCCTGGAGGTCCAGGCGTTCGCCTGCGGCAAGGCGCCGGCCGGCATGGGTGTGGGGTTGGAGCAGTTCAATGTGCATGGGATCATCCTGTCTGGGTGAGGTCGATGGCGTGGGTGCGGTAGCGGATCTCGTAGCGCGCAGGCAGCAGCACGGCCCCGGCATCGGCGTCCTCGGCCTCCCACTCGGCGTCGATCTCGCGCACGGCAATGCACAGTCCGCCGAGGTTGGGATCGGCCAAGAGCGCCGCGTGGGCCGCGACCAACAGCTGGTCGGCCACCTCGAAGGCGTCTGCGCCGCGCGCCACCACCGCAAGCCGCACGACCAGCAGCCGGTCGACCAGGTGGTTGGCGCGGGCGGTGATCTGGTCGCCTTCGGCCCAGAGCAGCAGCGCGGGACTGGCCTCGCGGGTCAGCGGCACGGTGGGCTGGCGCAGCACCGGGATGGGCGCGATCGCAGCGCTCAGGCGCGTGACGATGGCCCGCAAGAGGCGCTCGCGAATGGAAGGCATGGCGCGGTCCTCAGAGCCGGGTGAGCCAGGCGCGGCGTTCGGTGCCGTCGCCGATCGCCCGCACCTCGCGCACCTGGTAGGTTGTGCCTGCCACCTCGACCGTGTCGCCGACGACCAGCGTCAGCCACGCGGCCGGGTAGTCGATCTGGTGCTCGCGCGACAGCGCCAGACCCTCGAGCACCGTCTCGTCCGGGGCGCGGAAGGCGCAGGGCACGGTGGTGCCGGCCACCGTGACGGGGGTCAGCAGGCCGGCGTTGCGGGCCGACGCGTACAGCGTTTCAACATCCATCAGGACGCCAGCACTTTCACCAGCACTGCCGGTCGGTGACACATCGGCAGCGGGTTGGACTGGGTATGGATGTCGGTGCCCCGGTCGAACTTGCGCGGCTCCTGCTTGGCGTACAGCGGCTGGCCCAGCGTATTGGCCGTCTCATTGAAGTCGGCCGGCGCGAAGTAGGTGGCGAAGGTGTCCACCGTGCCCAGCGGGAAGGCGTGGCCCTCGCCGGCGGCGATGAAGCGGCGCGTGGTGTCGCCGTCGCTGGCCTCGCCCGAATATTCCTCGAAGGTGATGCCAGCGAAGGTAAAGCCCGCGCGCATGTCCGAGCGCAGGGCCAGGCTGTCCTGCCAGCGGTCGTAGGCGGCGACGACCTTCTCATGGCTGGTCAGCGCATCGAAGAACTCCTCGGACACCAGGCAGTGGATGCCGGTCATGCGCTCGCCCATGAGGTTCTTTTCCATGTAGCGCTTGAGCTCGAGGCACTTTTTCTTGACGTCGGTGCCTGGGTTGCTGAGCTGGAAGTTGATGACCTTGGGCGTGATCTCGAACAGCGTGAACAGGTTGTAGATCTCGGTGCCGTCGGCATCGAGGATGCTGCCTTTCAAGGCGCCCATACGCTGTTAATCAGCGTGCAAAACTGACCAGGCAACCGGGGATATCAGCGTTGAATTTTGACCACCCTGGTTGATTCATCATTCCGGCCTTTTTTGGCTGGAGCAACCTGGAGTGATCAGCATGGAAAGTTTTGCCAAGCTGCGTCGGCGTCACCTGGTGAAGGGGGAGTCGATCAGCGCCATCGCCCGCGACCTGAATCTGTCGCGCAATACCGTGAAGAAGTATCTGAAGGCG
>JAJUHM010000450.1 GCA_029279925.1 Aquabacterium olei | reverse complement strand
CGCACGGGGCCTCGGCGTGGCGGGCCGCCTGCTGGAGGCGGCACGCACCCGCGCACACGCCGTGGGTGTGGAAGCCCTGGTCCTGGTTGCCGTGCAGGGCTCCGTTCCGTATTGGACCCGCCATGGTTTTGCGACAGTGGCGCCCAGCCCCCCCATTGCAGCCAAGCTCCGCACCTTTGGTGACGACGCGCATTTCATGCAGCAGACCCTGCGTTGAACAGCCCCCATCGCACGGGGTGTCGCTCTTTCGTCGGCGTTTGCGTTTCATCAAATCAGTCGATTGATTCACAAGCCCACCGGTGTCATGCTGGGACTTGTCCAGCCGGGTTTTCCCGAGCGCTTTCAGGATTCGCGATGACGCCCGTCACCCTCGACGCACACAGTACCCGCTCCCCTCACTCAGCCCACCCCGAGTCCAGTCGGGGGGCCCTGGCCCGCGACAAGATGCTGATGGCCGCCCTGGACCTGTTCGGGCGCCACGGCTATGAGGCAACCACCACCCGCATGGTGGCCCAGCAGGCCGGCATGAACCTCGGCGCGATACCGTATTACTTCGGCTCGAAAGACGACCTGTATGCGCAGTCGGCATCCTGGCTGGCCGCCTACATCGCTGACCGGATGCGCGAGCCGCTGGCGCGCCTGCAGGTGGACCCGACCAGCGAGGACGACCCCGAGGCGCTGGTGGCCCACCTCGTCACGTTCATGCAGGCGCACGCCCGCGCCCTGCTGCACGATGCTGCGCCACCCAGCTGGGTGCAGTTCTTCATGCGTGCCCAGACCGAACGGGACGCCGCGTTCGAGGCGCTCTTCGGTCAGGTCATCGCGCCCAGCCATGACACCGTGTGCACGGTGCTGGGCAAGGCGATGGGGCTGCCAGCCGAGCACCTCCGCACCCGCACGCTCGCTTACCTGGCCTTTCACCAGTCGATCTGCTTCCGGCTGACCGGTGACGTGTTGCTGCGCCGGCTTGGATGGGACAGCTTCACGCCGTCGCGGATCGATGCCTTGCTCGAACTGATCGGCGGTGCCTTGCGGGATCAACTGCTGGGCGCCATTCGACGCGGGGGGCAGGCATGAAGCGCGGCGTGGTGTTCGCTGCGCTGACCGTCGCAGCCCTGGCCGCGGCAGGCGGCGCATACTGGTACGTCGGGCAGCAACAGGCGCTTCCGGAAGGCTTGGTGCGCACCAATGGCCGACTGGAAGTCGACCGCATCGAGGTGGCCGCCAAGTACCCGGGCCGGATTGCCGAGCTGCCCGTTCAGGAGGGCGATGTCGTCCGCCGCGGCGACCTGCTTGCCCGGCAGGACACGAGTGAGCTGGAGGCGCAGCGCGCCGCGATCGAGGCGGCGCGCGACCGTGCGGCGCAGGCCATGGCCCGTGCGCAGGCCGAAACCGCCGTGCGCCAGGTGCAGGCCCGGCTGGCACAGCTGGAGCTCAGTCACACCGAAACCCTGCGCCGCGATGAACTCGTCTCGGCCGCCGAGGTCGACCGCCGCCTGGCCCAGCGCGATGGTGAGCAGGCTGGCGTGCGCGTGGCCACCGCGGCGATCGGCGAGGCCACCGCCGCGCGTGCCGAGGCAGAAGCGCAGATCCGACGCATCGACGTGGCCATCGGCGACATGAGCCTGCGGGCCCCGGTGGATGGGCGGGTCGAGTACCGCGTGGTCGAACCGGGCTCGGTCATCCCGTCCGGTGGGCGCGTGGTGACGCTGCTGGACACCAGCCAGGCGCACATGACGGTGTTCCTGCCCTCGACCGTGGCCGGCCGGCTGAAAGTGGGCGACGAGGCCCGGCTGAAGCTGGACGCCGCACCGGCCTACACCTTGCCGGCCAGGGTCACCTTCGTGGCCGCAGAGGCCCAGTTCACGCCGAAGTACGTGGAAACCGCCACCGAGCGCGACAAGCTGGTCTACCGGGTCAAGCTGGCCGTGCCACCCGAACTGGCCAAGCAGCATGCCGGCTTCGTGAAAGCCGGTCTGACGGGCTATGCCTTTGTGCGCACCCGGCCAGACACGGCCTGGCCGGCGAACCTGGTCGTGGCGCTGCCGCCCGCCGAAGCCGCAGCACCGGCCATCTCCGCTGCGTCTGCCGCATCCCGCTGAGGCCCGATGGTGAGCGCCATGTCGCCCCAGGCACCGCGCGACGACGCCGTCGTCGTTCAGGGCCTGAGCCATTCCTACGACAATGTCCCGGCACTGGATGGCGTCGCGCTGCGCCTGCCTGCGGGCCGCACCATCGGGCTGGTCGGGCCGGACGGCGTCGGCAAGTCGACGCTGCTGTCCATCGTGGCGGGTGTGCGCCGCGTGCAGCAAGGCCAGGTGCAGGTGCTGGGACTGGATGTGCAGTCCGCAGCCGATCGACACCGCTTGTCGCCCCGGGTGGCCTTCATGCCGCAGGGGCTGGGGCGCAACCTGTACCCCACCCTGTCCGTGGCCGAGAACATCGACTTCTTCGCCCGGCTGTTCGGCCAGGCAGCCCAGGAGCGTGCCGCGCGCAGCCAGCGTCTGATGGACGCGACCGGGCTGACGCCGTTTCGCGACCGGCCGGCCGGCAAGCTCTCCGGCGGCATGAAGCAGAAGCTGGGGCTGTGCTGCGCGCTGGTGCACGACCCGGATCTGCTGATTCTCGACGAGCCGACCACCGGCGTGGACCCGTTGTCACGGCGGCAGTTCTGGGCCCTGGTCGAAGCCCTGCGACAGGAGCGCCCGGGCATGACGGTGGTCGTGGCCACGGCCTACATGGAGGAGGCCGAGCGCTTCGAGGTGCTGGTGGCCATGGACGCCGGCCGCATCCTGGTGTGCGACGCCACCCGTGACGTGCTGGCCCGCTCGCCCGATGGCACGCTGGAATCGGCCTACATCGCCCTGCTGCCGACCACGCGGCGCGGGAGCGGCGAGCCCCTGGTCATCCCGCCGCGGCCGGTCGTCGACGGCCCACCGGCCATCGAAGCCCGCCACCTGACCCGACGCTTCGGCGACTTCGTGGCCGTCAACGACGTGAGCTTCCGGATCGAGCGGGGCGAGATCTTCGGCTTCCTGGGCTCCAACGGCTG
>JAJUHM010000449.1 GCA_029279925.1 Aquabacterium olei | reverse complement strand
GGGTTGATGGCCTGCAGCTTCGGCAGCAGCGCGTGGATCTGGTGGGGAGCCAGGGCGTTGCCGCCCTCGAAGTGCATCAGGGTCGACATCGGTGCGGGGGTGCGTTCGGTCACGGCGGAGGGCGGTCGTGCGGAAAAACGAGAATTTTACCGGCCCCTGTCCGGGAAAGCCCGCCACCCCCTCTGTTTGTGTTTCCCATGACAGCGACATACCCCACGCCAATTGCGGATAATCCCTGCCCATGAGCATCACCATCAAGACCGGCGCCGAGATCGACGCCATGCGCGTCGCCGGCCGCCTCGCCTCCGAGGTGCTGGACTACCTCACGCCGTTCGTGAAGCCCGGCGTCACCACCGAAGAGCTGGATCGCCTCGCCCACGACTACATGGTCAACGTGCAGGGCACCATCCCCGCGCCGCTGAACTACGCGCCGGGCGGCCACAAGCCCTACCCCAAGTCGATCTGCACGTCGATCAACCACCAGGTCTGCCACGGCATCCCGAACGACCGCCCCCTGAAGGACGGCGACATCGTCAACATCGACATCACCGTCATCAAGGATGGCTGGCACGGCGACACCAGCCGCATGTTCATCTGCGGCAACGGCTCGATCGCGGCCAAGCGCCTGTGCGCCTTCACCTACGACGCCATGTGGAAGGGCATCGCCAAGGTCAAGCCCGGCGCACGCCTGGGCGACATCGGCCACACCATCCAGACCTTTGCCGAGAACAACGGCTTCTCGGTGGTGCGCGAGTTCTGTGGCCACGGCATCGGCCGCAAGTTCCACGAGGAGCCGCAGGTGCTGCACTACGGTCGCCCCGGCACGCTGGAAGAACTCAAGCCCGGCATGATCTTCACCATCGAGCCCATGATCAACGCGGGCAAGAAGGACATCAAGTCGCTGGGCGACGGCTGGACCATCGTGACCAAGGACCGCTCGCTCTCTGCCCAGTGGGAGCACACCGTGCTGGTGACCGAAACCGGATACGAGGTGCTGACCCTGTCGGCCGGCAGCCCGCCCGTTCCGGAGTTCATCCAGGCCACCCAGACCGCCAGCGCCTGACGCGGCGCCCAGCCCCGGCACAACAACCCGGGGCACTGCCTGTTTTTTTCGGGGCCCGCCAGGGCCAGGTTGCCGTACCCTCTCCCGCCATGACCCTGGACATTGCCGCCCTGCGCAGCGACTTCCGCGCCGCCAAGACCGATCTGCTGACCCAGTTCCAGGACACGCGGGCCACCGCGTCGTCCGCCTGCCAGCTGCTGACCCAACTGGCCCGCCTGGTCGACCGCACCCTGACGCGCCTTTGGGAGGCATCCGACATGCCCCGCGGCGCCGCCCTGGTGGCCGTGGGTGGCTATGGCCGCGGCGAGCTTTTCCCCTACTCGGACATCGACGTCCTGGTGCTGCTGCCTGTCGTGCCTTCGGTCACCGGCGAAGACCTCAGCGCCCCCCGCATCGAGGCCTTCATCAGCGCCTGCTGGGACATTGGTCTGGAGATCGGCTCCAGCGTGCGCACCGTGGCCGAGTGTGCCGAAGAGGCCCAGCGCGACGTGACGGTGCAGACGGCCCTGCTCGAGTCCCGCTTCATCTGCGGCACACGCACCCGCTTCGACGAACTGGAGGCCAGCACCCACGAGCACATGGATGTGCCCGCCTTCCTGACGGCCAAGCTGCTGGAGATGCGCCAGCGCCACACCAAGTACGAAGACACCCCGTATGCACTGGAGCCGAACTGCAAGGAAAGCCCCGGGGGCCTGCGCGACCTGCAGGTGGTGCTGTGGCTGGCGCGCGCGGCACGGCTGGGCCGCAACTGGGCCGAACTCGCCCGCAACGACCTGCTGACGCCCTTCGAAGCCCGGCAGCTGCAACGCAACGAGGGCCTGCTCAAGCTCATCCGCACCCGTTTGCACCAGCTGGCCGGTCGCCGTGAAGACCGCCTCGTGTTCGACCTGCAGACGGCCGTGGCCACCAGCTTCGGCTACGAAAGCACCAAGGCCCTGCGCGCCAGCGAAGCGCTGATGCGCCGTTACTACTGGGCGGCCAAGGCCGTCACCCAGCTCAACCAGATCCTCATCCTCAACATCGAGGAGCGCGTGCGAGGCCAGCAAGATGCGCCCATGCGCCCGATCGACGAACGCTTCTTCGACCGCGGCGGCTTTCTCGAGGTGGCCCGGGACGACCTCTACGAGCAGGACCGCCACGCCATCTTCGCGACCTTCCTCGCCCTGCAGCAGGACAAGACGCTCAAAGGCCTCTCGGCCCGCACCCTGCGCGCGCTGTACAACGCCCGCAACGTGATGGACGCGTCCTTCCGGCGTGATCCGGCCAACCATGCCGCCTTCATGCAGATCCTGAAGGCCGACCATGGTCAGACCCACCTGCTGCGCCTGCTGAACCAGACTTCGGTGCTCGGCCGCTACCTCTGGGTCTTCCGTCGCATCGTGGGGCAGATGCAGCACGACCTCTTCCACGTCTACACCGTGGACCAGCACATCCTCATGGTCGTGCGCAACATGCGCCGCTTCTTCATCCCGGAGCACGCCCACGAGTACCCGTTCTGCACACAACTGGCGGCCGAGTGGGACAAGCCGTACCTGCTGTACGTCGCGGCCCTCTTCCACGACGTGGCCAAGGGCCGCGGCGGCGACCACTCCGAGCTCGGTGCGGTGGAAGTGCGCCGTTTCTGCAAGGACCACGGCATCACCGGTGAGGACGCACAGCTGGTCGAGTTCCTCGTGGCCGAGCACCTCACCATGTCGCGCGTGGCCCAGAAGGAAGACCTGTCCGATCCCGACGTGATCCAGGCCTTTGCCCGCCGCGTCGGCAACGAACGCTTCCTGACCGGTCTGTACCTGCTGACCGTGGCCGACATCCGGGGCACCAGCCCCAAGGTGTGGAACGCGTGGAAGGGCAAGCTGCTCGAGGACCTGTACCGCCTGACCCTGCGCGCGCTCGGCGGCGCGCGGCCGAATGCCGACGTCGAGATCGAGGCGCGCAAGCAGGAGGCGCGCGCCGACCTCGCGCTGCACTCCGCGCTGCCCGGCACCGAGGACAAGCTGTGGGC
>JAJUHM010000448.1 GCA_029279925.1 Aquabacterium olei | reverse complement strand
CGCCTGCCTCGACTGGCTGCCCCGCATGCCACCGCCGCCGGCTGGCCCTTGGACCGCCCGGTCTGCGACGGCTTGTCCGCGGCCGGCTTCATCGTGAAGCAGGCGCCCGGTCCCGACGGCCGCCCAGCCGGCCTCACCGCGCATTTCGCCCCCCGCCACGTGGCTCCGCCACCGGCGGGGGGGCTGTGGGACGCGCCGCCGCCCGCACACCGCCACGCAGTGGTGGTGGGTGCTGGCCTGGCTGGCGCCAGTGCGGCCTGGTCGCTGTGTCGGGCTGGCTGGCGGGTGACGCTGCTTGAACGGGAGCCCGGGCCTGCGCAAGCGACATCGGGCAATCCGGGGGGGCTGTTCCACAGCATCGTCCATGGCGAGGACGGCGTGCACGCCCGTGCCCACCGCGCCGCCGTGCTGGCGTTGTGGCAGCACGCAGCCGGTTGGCTGACCGAAGGCCGGCTGAAGGGCGCGGCCGACGGGCTGCTGCGGCTGGATCCGAAAACCGCCGACGACGAGGCTCGAGGGTTGCTCGCTCGCCTGGGCCTGCCGCAGGACCACGTGCGGTGGATGCATGCCGAAGAGGCCGCCACTGCCTGCGGCATGGCCGTTCCCAGTGGTGGGTGGTGGTTTGCACAAGCAGGCTGGCTGCACCCGGCGGGCCTGGCCGAGGTGTTGCTGGAGGAAGCGGCGCACTGCGCGCCGGGCGCCCTGGTGCGGCTTTTCGGCGTGGAGGCGGCCGGCTTGCGGCCACCGTCGGAGCCACTGCCTTCATGCGAGGCAAGCGAGTGGGAGGTGCTGGATGCGAACGGGCGCACGCTGGCGTCTGGCCCAACGGTGGTTCTCGCCAATGCGCTGGGTGCGCTTCCCTTGCTGGCCGGCTTGCCCGCCGAACACGCAGTCAGCCTGCCGCCCTTGAACGCGGTGCGAGGACAGATCACGGTGGTGCCTGGGCGAGGCGCCTTGCCCCGCGTGCCGGTGGCAGGCAGCGGGTACGCGCTGGCCCTGGACGCCGAAACCTTGCTGTGCGGCGCGACCAGCCAGCACCATGACCCCGACCCGTCTGTCCGGCGCGCAGACCACCTTCGCAACGTGACACAGGCCCAGCGCCTCGGGCTGCCGGGGCTCGAGGCCACGTGGGCAGCCCACCCGGAGGCGGCCTGGGGGCGAGTGGGATGGCGAGCCGTGACGCCGGACCGCCTGCCGCTGGTGGGTCCACCAGCGTGGTCGTTGCCCAGGCTGAACGCCGCGCCCCGTCTGCGACTCGACCAACCTCGCATGCTGCCCCGGGCGCGCAGCGAGCACGGCGGGCTGTACCTGCTCGCCGGCCTCGGCTCACGGGGCATTGCCTGGTCTCTGCTGGCCGGCCGGTTGCTCTCACACTGGGTGACCGGGGCGCCCTGCCCTGTGGAAGCCGACCTGAGGGACGCATTGGATCCAGCGCGCTTCGTCGCGCGCGAAGCGCGCCAAGGCCATGCCTGACCAAGACCTTGCTCACGGTGTTCACCCGCACGGGCCTTGTCTCGGGCTGGGATACAGTGCGGGCGTCGCCCCCTGCATCACATGAACTCCGACGACACCTCCCGCCCCCTCCCCGGACTGACAGACCGACTCCGCCTGGACAAGTGGCTCTGGGCTGCGCGCTTCTACAAGACCCGCAGCCTGGCTGCCGACGACATCGACAAGGGCCGAGTCCAGGTCAACGGGCAGACGGCCAAGCCCTCGCGGGAGCTTCGCGGCGGCGAGACGCTGGACATCCGCCAAGGCCCGTTGACTCGGACCATCCGGGTGCTTGCCGTCAGTTCGGTGCGCGGGCCCGCCCCTCAGGCGCAGCGCCTGTACGAAGAGACGGCAGAGAGCGTTCAGCGCCGAAACGAGCACGCGGAGCGCAGCCGTCTGGCATCCGAGCCAGCCGACACCATCGAGCAAGGCCGCCCCACCAAGCGGGACCGCCGACGCCTTGCCGACTGGGATCGCTGGTCCGCACACGCCGACGAACGCTAGCCGCCCCCCTGATCTCGGGGCCATCGGTGAAGTTTTTTAAAGGGACGGCCTTGAAAACCGGCCCGACGCCCTGATGTCACCGACGTTTTCGCATCCAAACCGACCAACAGAGATGAGCGACACCCCCCATATGCCCGAGCAGGGCCCCGAGGCTTCCGCGTCTGCCCAGAGCGACGCTGCCCCCTCGATCGAGCAGCAACTGAGCGAATTGCAGGCCAAGCACACCGAGGTGGCGGACGCCTACCTGCGCGCCAAGGCGGAAGCCGAAAACACGCGCCGTCGTGCCGAAGAAGAGATCAGCAAGGCTCGCAAGTTCGCCATCGAGTCGTTTGCCGAAAGCCTGCTGCCCGTGCGTGACAGCCTGGAGGCCGCCATCGCCACGCAGGCCTCCAACCCGGACACGCCGGTCGAAACGGTGCTGGAGGGCGTGCAGGCCACGCTCCGCCAGCTTGCTTCGGCACTGGAGCGCAACAAGGTGCTGGAGATCAACCCGGCCCAGGGCGCCAAGTTCGACCCGAACCTGCATCAGGCGATCAGCATGGTCCCGGCCGACCAGGAGGCCAACACCGTCGTGGGCGTGCTGCAGAAGGGCTATTCGATTGCCGATCGCATCCTGCGCCCGGCGTTGGTCACGGTCGCTGCACCGAAGTAATCCGGAGCGAACCCGCCTCGGGCGCGTTGGGCCGACCGGCTTGTGACAGATCAACCTGATCGCTCACCGGCCCTCTTGAAAAACCCCACCGCGCTCGCATTTCACCGAACAAGCGGAAGCACTGGGCTTCCACACACAGATTCAGATTCCCTAGGAGCACACCAACATGGGCAAGATCATCGGCATTGACCTGGGCACCACGAACTCGTGCGTGGCCATCATGGAAGGCAACACCACCAAGGTCATCGAGAACAGCGAAGGCGCGCGCACCACGCCGTCGATCATCGCGTATCAGGAAGACGGCGAGATCCTGGTGGGCGCCTCGGCCAAGCGCCAGGCTGTCACCAACCCCAAGAACACGCTGTACGCGGTGAAGCGCCTGATCGGTCGCAAGTTCACCGAAAAGGAAGTGCAGAAGGACATCGACCT
>JAJUHM010000447.1 GCA_029279925.1 Aquabacterium olei | reverse complement strand
TCGCCCAGGCCATCGGGGGCGCCGTGCCGCCCTTCCTCACCGTGGCCCAAGTGGCAGACAGCCTGGCGCAGGCCCAGGCCGTCGTCGGGCTGGACACCGGCATGAGCCACCTGGCGGCCGCCCATGGCCGCCCCACGGTGGGCATCTACTGCGACCACGAACCCGGCCTGGCCGGGCTGCGCGGCGCCGGTGCGGTCATCAGCCTGGGCGGCAAGGGCCAGGTCCCCAGCCGGGAAGACGTGCTGAAGGCCCTGGCCACCGTGGTGTCAGAATCGCAGGTTTGACCGCCTGACCGAGGCCTCTGCCCGTCACCCATGGACTTCTCTGACACCTACGCCCGCCTCAAGGGCTACCTCAAGCCGCAGTGGAAGCAGATCGCCGTCGCCGTCGGCTTCTTTCTGCTGAGCTCGGCCATCGAGCCGCTGGTGCCGGCCCTGTTCAAGAAGCTGATCGACTCGGGCTTCCAGGAAGGGCTGAAGTACCCGATCTGGGTCGTACCGCTGGTGATCATCGGTCTTTTCCTGGCGCGGGGGCTGTTCAACTTCGCCGGCACCTTCGTGATGAACTACGCCACCTCGGCCATCGTGCTGAATCTGCGGCGTGACCTGATGAAGGCGCTGCTGCGCGCCGACGCGAAGCTGTTCACCACCATCAGCCCCGGCATTGCCGTCGCCAAGGTCATCAACGACCCGCAGCACGCCTCCGGCGCGCTGGGCAGCTCGGTCATCGCCATCATCCGCGATGCCTCGACGCTGATCTTCCTGGTCGGCTACCTGCTGTACCTGAATTTCCAGCTCACCTTGCTGGCCTTTGTGACCATGCCGCTGCTGGGCATGAGCGTCAAGCTGATCCGCAAGCGGCTCAACCGGGTGGGCGAAGCCACCTACCTGGCGCAGCAAAAGCTGGTTGCCACCGTCGACGACAACGCCCGCGCCTGGCGGGTGGTGCGCACGTTCGACGCCGTGGACTTCGAGCTCGGCCGTTTCGAGCACGACGCCGTCCACCACCGTCGCATGACCATGAAGCAGGTGGCCACCTCGGCCCTCGTCACCCCGGTGACGCAGGTGCTGGCCGCCGTGGGAGTGTCGATCATCCTGACGCTGGCGATCTGGCAGGCCGCCCAGGGGTCATCAACCGTCGGTGAGTTCGTGTCCTTCATCACGGCGCTGCTGATGACGATCTCGCCACTGCGCCACCTGACCGACATCTTCACCCCCATCAGCGGCGCGATGATCACGCTGCGCGGGGCCTTCGAGCTGATGAACGCCCCGCCGGAGCCGGACAACGGCACCAGGGAGATGCCGACCTCTCGCGGTGACATCCGCTTCGAGCAGGTGCGCCTGCAGTACGAAGGGGCCAGCAACCCGGCGCTCGACAACCTGGACCTGCACATTGCGGGCGGCGAGACCATTGCGCTGGTCGGCGCCTCGGGCGCAGGCAAGAGCACGGTGGTCAGCGCCCTGCTGCGCTTCGCCCACCCGGACAGCGGGCGCATCACGCTGGACGGCGTCGACATCGAAGACCTGAAGCTCGCCAGCCTGCGCCGTCACTTTGCGGTCGTTTCCCAGGACATCGTGCTGTTCGAGGGCTCCATCGCCCAGAACGTGGCCTACGCCAGCCCGGCAGGCCTGGACCGCGACAAGGTCGAGCAGTGCCTGCGCGCCGCCAACCTCTGGAACCACGTGCAGACCCTGCCGGACGGCATGGACTCGGCCATCGGCACCAACGGCAGCAAGCTGTCGGGCGGACAGCGCCAGCGCCTGGCCATCGCGCGCGCGCTGTACCGTGACGCGGCCATCTGGATCTTCGACGAGGCCACCTCGGCGCTCGATTCGGAATCCGAAGCCGTGGTGCAGCGCTCCATCGAAGACCTGCGCGGCAGCAAGACCCTGATCCTGATCGCCCATCGCTTGAGCACCATCCGCAACGCCGACCGCATCTACGTCATGGCAGACGGCCGTGTCGCCGAGCAGGGTGACCACGCGGCGCTGATGGACCAGGGCGGCATTTACGCCGGCATGGTCCGCATCCAGTCCGCGAACTGAGCGGCCCGGCTGGCAGGGCTTCGCCCCGGCGCTGCGCGTGAACTGCCTAACAGGGCAGGTTTGTCCCAACAATTGCGCGGTTTACAGGGGTGACCAATTGACGGATCATCCAATTTGTCCGTACTGCATCTCAACATGGCCGATTCCCTTCTCGCTGAAGCCCCCGGTTCCCTTTCTGGCGTAGCGCGTGTGCTGGTCAACGCCGGCAAGCTCGACGCCAAGGCGGCCGAGTCCCTGACGCGGGCGGCCAAGGAACAAAAGCGCAGCTTCGTCAGCGCGCTGGTCACCAGCGGCACCATCCAGCCGGCCGACCTGGCCCATACGCTGTCCAAGGCGCTGGCCGTGCCCGTCATGGACCTGGCGGCGGTCGACATCGAGCGCCTGCCCAAGGGCGTCATCGACCGCAAGCTGTCGGCGCAGTACCAGGTGCTGGTGCTGTCCAAGCGGGGCAACCGCCTGTTCGTGGCCGGTGCCGACCCGACCGACCAGGAAGCCATCGAGCGCATCAAGTTCGCCACGCAGCTGACGCCGGAATGGGTCATCGTCGAGCACGACAAGCTGGTCAAGCTGCTCGACGGCCTGACGGCCAGCGCCGAAGAACAGCTCGCGGCCATCGCCTCGTCCGACTTCGAGTTCGACGTCACCGACGAAACCTCGCAGCCGCAACAGGAAAGCAACGAGGTCACCTCGGAAGTGGAAGACGCGCCCGTGGTGCGCTTCCTGCAGAAGATGCTGATCGACGCGATCAACGCACGCGCGTCCGACCTGCACTTCGAGCCCTACGAATACAACTACCGCGTGCGTTTCCGCGTCGACGGCGAGCTGCGCGAGGTCACCCAGCCACCGGTGGCCATCAAGGACAAGCTGGCGTCGCGCATCAAGGTCATCTCCAAGCTGGACATCGCTGAAAAGCGCGTGCCGCAGGACGGCCGCATGAAGCTGAAGTTCGGCAACAAGGCGATCGACTTCCGCGTGTCGACCTTGCCGACGCTCTTCGGCGAGAAGATCGTCATCCGTATCCTCGACTCGTCGAGCGCCAAG
>JAJUHM010000446.1 GCA_029279925.1 Aquabacterium olei | reverse complement strand
CTTACGCGAAGGGCGCCTCTCGCAGCCACTTGGTGGCAACCCACTTTTCGCCGGCGCGCACGGGGGCTCCTCCGTGGAGCGTGCGGGTCGCCGGGTCTGGCCTATCGTAGGCAAAGAAAACGGCGTGGCCCGCCACTGCGTGCACGGTCAGGCCGGCATCCGGAAACGTCGTCGCGCCGCCGGCCTCGGGCGTGTTCAGGTACATGACCAAGGTGCCGACGCGCTGCCCCCCACGCTGCAGGATGCGCCCACTCCCGGGCAGATCGGGGTCGAAATAGTCATGGTGCGGGCGGTACTGCGCCCCAGGCGCATAGCGCAGCACCTGCAGCCCCTCCCCATGTGACACGGGCCAGTCCAGCAACGCGGCAATGCGCGCCTCGATGCGCTGGCACAGCGGGGACTCGCCACGAGCGAAGAACATGCCGTCGCTGGTCCGTGCCGCGTTGATCTCGCTGCCCCCGGTGTCGCCCATCACGGTCTCGGACGGCCGCAAACGGGCTCGGGCCTCGCTGATCAGGCCCTCGCATTCCTCCGGGGACAGAAACCCGCCCAGCACGACCAGGCGCGGCCACTCACTGCGAAGCAGGACATCGACCGGATGCCCCTCGACCATGATGCGACCCCGGTGGTCGGTCCAGGCTGGCAGGCCGGGCAGGCGGCTGCCTTCCCGGCGGCCGGCCGAGGTGGTCGCCTGCACATGCCCGCCCTCGTCCCCTTCCAGGGCCGCCTGCGCCACCGCACGGCTCCAGCCGCTGTCCAGCATGGCCCGAAACAGCACCTGGGCAGGCTGTCCTGCCGCGAGCTGGGCATCGACCCAGTCCCGCAATGCCGGGCTGACCCGCTCGGCTGTCATGCCTCGGCCAGCTTGCGGCGAAACACCAGCCGATCCGGCGTCGACGCCGCGGCATCGTGGGCATAGCCTTCCGCATCGAAATCGAGCAGGTCTTTCACCTGCCTGGCGCGCTTCACCACGGCGTGCCGCGCCATGAGGCCGCGCGCCCGTTTGGCGTGAAAGCTGATCACCTTCCACTGACCGCCCTTCCAGTCCTCGAACACGCACTCCACGACGCGTGCCTTCAGCGCCTTGCGCTTGACCGATTTGAAGTACTCCTGCGAAGCCAGGTTGATCAGCAGGTCGTCGCCCTGCTCAGCCAGACGCCGGTTGAGGTACTCGGCCAGCGAGTCTCCCCACCAGGCATACAGATCCTTGCCGCGAGGGTTGGGCAACTTCGTGCCCATCTCCAAACGATATGGCTGCATCCAGTCGAGGGGGCGCAGCACGCCATACAGCCCACTGAGGATGCCCACGTGGTCCTGCGCCCAGTCGAGGTCGGCGGGCTTCAGGCTGGTGGCGTCCAGGCCCTCGTAGACATCGCCGTTGAAGGCAAGAACGGCCTGCTTGCTGTTGGCCGACGTGAAGGTCGGCTCCCACGCTGCATAGCGCGCCACATTCAGCGTGGCCAGGGCGTCGCTCAGGTCCATCAACGAGGCGATCTGTGCCGGCGTGTAGGGCCGCAGCACCTCGATCAGCGCGCTCGCCTCCCGCACGAACTCGGGCACGGTATGGCGGTCGGTGACAGGTGGGGTCTCGTAGTCGAGACTCTTGGCGGGCGACAACAGGATGAGCATGAGAGACGGTCAGGGCGGGGTCGGAACAGACAGGATCAGAGGGTGGCACCACCCACCGGGCGGTTGCAAGGGCACAGCGCACCCGTCTGGAGGGCATCGAGAATACGCAGGATTTCGTCCGGGTTGCGGCCCACACGCAGGTGGTTGACCGAGACGTGCTGGATCACGTTGTCGGCGTCGATGATGAAGGTGGCCCTCAAGGCCACGCCCGCGTGCCGGTCGCGCACGCCGAGCTGGTCGACCAGTTGCCCGGTCACGTCCGCAAAACTGTGATGCCCCAGCTTGTCGAGGGACGGCTCGGCACGCCGCCAGGCCAGCTTGACGAACTCGTTGTCGGTGGAGCCGCCAAGCAGCACGGCATCCCGATCAGCAAAGGCCTTGGTCAGCTGGTCGAACGCCGCGATCTCTGTAAGACAGACGTCGGTGAAGTCCTTGGGGTAGAAGTAGATCACCTTCCACTTCCCGGGAAAGCTGGCGTCCGTGATGACCTCGAACGCAGAATGTCCGTGTTCCTCGGGATGGTTGAACCCCGGGCGGACCCCGGTTACCTTGAAGGATTCGAGCTTGTCACCCACTGTCTTCATCTGAAAGGCCCCCGGCAATGCAGCACACCATTGAAAAGCACTGGTACCGATCATAGGTGGACCACAGGCACACCGACAACCGCGTCAGGTCAAGCCGCCTAGAATCGGAGCTTTCCCCCTTCTTTCCCACCGCGCCGCGTTGCGCCCACGCCATGGCCGTCTACCGCATCAAGGATCAGGTTCCCGACATCCACCCCGCAGCGTTCGTGGCCGAATCGGCCGACGTGATGGGCCGGGTTTCGCTCGCCGAAGGCAGCAGCGTGTGGCCCCAGGCCGTGCTGCGCGGCGACAACGAGCCGATCACGATCGGCGAGCGCTCCAATGTGCAGGAAGGCGCGGTGCTGCACACCGACATCGGCTATCCGCTGACGATCGGCACCGACGTGACGGTGGGTCACCAGGTCATGCTGCACGGCTGCACCATCGGCGACGGCGCCCTGATCGGCATCCAGGCCGTGGTGCTCAATGGCGCGGTGATCGGCAAGGAATGCCTGGTGGGCGCCGGCTCGCTGGTGACCGAAGGCAAGGTGTTCGAGGACGGCATGCTGATCCTCGGTTCCCCCGCCAAGGCCGTCCGCCCCCTCAACGATGCCGAGAAGATGCGCATGCGTCTCGGTACCGCGCTCTATGTCACCAAGAGTGCGCAATACAAGACCGACCTGGTGCGCATCGACGTGCCGGGCGCCCCCACCCATGAATGAATTGCACAAGTTTCTCTTCGAAGGCCTGCCCGTGCGGGGCATGCTGGTTCGCCTGACCGACAGCTGGCAAGAACTGCTGCGCCGTCGTGAAGGCGGGCAGAACTTCGAGGCGCCTGTGCGCCGGCTGATGGGCGAGATGAGCGCAGCCGGCGTGCTGATGCAGGCCAACATCAAGTTCAATG
>JAJUHM010000445.1 GCA_029279925.1 Aquabacterium olei | reverse complement strand
GGGGATTCGAACCCCTGTAGTCACCGTGAAAGGGTGGTGTCCTAGGCCTCTAGACGAAGGGGACTGAATTCCTTCATGCAACCTGATCGACGCTCTACCCGACACACTCTGCAACCAGACACAGACCAGATTGCTCTGGTGGTGGAGGTAAGCGGGATCGAACCGCTGACCTCTTGCATGCCATGCAAGCGCTCTCCCAGCTGAGCTATACCCCCTTTAGATGCGCATTTGGATTTGCATCCTTCGGGTTGCCCGGCTGCTTTGTTGTTTCGAACAAAGCGTCGTTCAAGCGAGAATGAGAGTATATGTCGATTTTTCTGCCGTTGGCAAGCCTCAGCTGTTTTTCTGCAACCGTTGCACCACAACGTCACGTTCAAACAACACCAGCGCTGCATCGACGGACGGGGTCTGCGAACGGCCACACACCAGCAGACGCACGGGGATGGCCAGTTGCGGCATCTTCAGGCCGAACTCGCCCAGCGTGTCCTTGATGGCCTGGCTGATGGCCGGTGCCTCCCACGCCACGCCCTTCAGGCGTTCTGCCAGCGCGGCCACGGCCGGCTTGACGGCGTCGGTCAGCTTGGCAGCCAGCTCATCGGCCGGCGGGGTCACGTCGGCCACATACATGGTCAGCCACTCGGCCAGCTCGACCGTGGTGCTGCAGCGGTCCTTGAACAGCGCGCAATGCGGGGCCAGCGCGGCGTCGTCGGCCACTGCATGGCCCTTGGCGCGCAGTTGCTTGGCCACCAGGGCCGACAGGCGGGCGTCGTCGGCGTGCTTCACGTAGTGGGCGTTGACCCACGCCAGCTTGGCCGCATCCCACTGGGCCGGGCTCTTGTTGAGGTGCGAGCCATCGAACCACGACACCATCTGCTCGATGGTGAACAGCTCTTCGTCACCATGGCTCCAGCCCAGACGGGCCAGGTAATTCAGCATGGCTTCGGGCAGGTAGCCCATTTCTTCGTAGTTCGACACCGCCACGGCGCCGCGGCGCTTGGACAGTTTGGTGCCGTCGTCACCCAGGATGACGGGCAGGTGGCCGAACTGCGGCAGCGCGGCGCCCAGCGCGCGGTAGATGTTGATCTGCCACGGCGTGTTGTTGATGTGCTCGTCGCCACGGAAGACGTGGGTGATCTGCATGTCCCAGTCGTCGACCACCACGGCGAAGTTATAGGTGGGCACGCCATCCGGGCGCTGGATGATGAGGTCGTCGATCTCGCGGTTGTTGATCGTGATCGGACCCTTGACGAGGTCGTCCCAGGTCACGTCGCCTTCCAGCGGGTTGGCGAAGCGCACCACGGGCTTCACGCCCTCCGGGATCGGAGGCAGAACCTTGCCCGGAGCGGGGCGCCAGCGGCCGTCGTAGCCGGTCTTCTCGCCGCGGGCCTTCTGGGCCTCGCGCATGGCGTCCAGCTCTTCCGGCGTGGCGTAGCAGCGGTAGGCCGTGCCGTTGGCCAGCATCTGGTCGATCACCTGCTGGTAGCGGTCCAGACGCTGCATCTGGTAGATCGGGCCTTCGTCGTAGTCCAGACCCAGCCAGTGCATGGACTGCAGGATCTGCTCGACCGACTCCTGGGTGGAGCGGGCCACGTCGGTGTCTTCGATGCGCAGCACGAACTGGCCGCCGTGGTGGCGGGCATAGGCCCAGGAATACAGCGCGGTGCGGGCGGTGCCCAGATGCAGGTAGCCGGTCGGCGACGGGGCGATCCGGGTGCGGACGACGCCGGTAGGGTGGGTGGCAGCGTTGCTCATGTGTTCAGGGTATCCAGGCCACGGGCCAGATCGGCCGTGAGGTCATCGATGTGTTCCAGGCCGACGGCCACGCGGATCATGCCCTGCGTGATGCCCGCGGCCAGGCGCTGGGCTTCGGTCAGGCGCCCGTGCGAGGTGCTCGACGGGTGGGTGATCAGCGTCTTGGTGTCGCCCAGGTTGGAGGTGATCGAGCACAGACGGGTCTGGTCGATCACGTGGAAAGCAGCCTGTCGCAGGCGTAGGGCGGCCTCGTCCAGCGTGGCGGGACCGGGCACGGTGACGTCGCCCGCCGCGGGCCGGGTCGTGAAGGACACGACGGCCCCGCCGCAGCCATTCTGCTGCTTCATCGCCAAGGCGTGCTGCGGGTGGCTGGGCAGGCCGGGGTAGAAGACCTGTTCGACCTTCGGGTGTTGCTCGAGCCACTGTGCGAGCTTGAGCGCGTTGGCGCTCTGCGCGGCCATGCGGATGGACAGCGTCTCGAGGCCTTTGAGCACGACCCACGCATTGAACGGCGACAGCGTCATGCCGGCACCGCGCAAGGTCGTCATCAGCGGGCCGTTGATGAGGGCGTCCGGACCACAGACGGCGCCGGCCAGCACCCTGCCCTGCCCGTCCAGGTACTTGGTGCCCGAATGGATGATGAGGTCGGCGCCCAGATCGACCGGCCGTTGCAGCGCCGGGGTGCAGAAGCAGTTGTCGACCGCGAGCAGTGCACCGTGCGCGTGGGCCACCTCGGCCAGCGCGGCGATGTCACACACCTCGGTGAGCGGGTTGCTGGGGGTTTCGGCGAACAGCAGCCTGGTGTTGGGGCGCATGGCGTCACGCCACTGCTGCACATCGGTCTGCGACACGAAGGTGGTCTCGACGCCGAACTTGCCGAACTGCGTGGCCAGCAGGGTGATGGTCGAGCCGAACACGCTGTGCGAGCACACCACATGGTCGCCCGCCTTGAGCAGGCCCATGACCATGAGCAGGATGGCGCTCATGCCGCTGGCGGTGGCAATGCACGCCTCGGTGCCTTCGAGCGCGGCCAGGCGGCGCTCGAACATCATCGTGGTGGGGTTGGTGAAGCGCGAGTAGACGAAGGCTTCTTCTTCGTTGGCAAAGCGCACGGCGGCCGTGGCGGCGTCCGGGTGGTTGAAGCTGCTGGTCAGGAACAGCGCCTCGGAGTTTTCGCCCCACTGCGTGGGTGGCAGCCCTTCGCGCACCGCCAGGGTGTCGATGTGGGCGTCGGCCGGCAGGTCTTTGCGCGGCAGTCGTTTCTTGTCTTGCTCGGCCATCATCGGCCCCATTCGTCGCTTTTTTTTTGCGTTCACGAAACTTTTTAACGGAAGTACACGTCATAATCAAAGTGTGC
>JAJUHM010000444.1 GCA_029279925.1 Aquabacterium olei | reverse complement strand
CCGCAACCGATGTGTTCATGGTGCGCTGGCGCGGTAAAGCGGCTGTGGCGTCGCGGTAAAGATCTGTGAAAGCGAGGCCGTCCAGCCGAAATGCAAAAAGCCCGCTTGTCGGACAACAAGCGGGCTTTGCATTGGCGGAGAGGGTGGGATTCGAACCCACGGTACGTTATGCACGTACGCCTGATTTCGAGTCAGGTACATTCGACCACTCTGCCACCTCTCCTGAAAACGGTGCGTCCGTGGTCAACGGCGTAGACCGCGACTATAGCAGGTTTTTCGCCCGCCTCGCAGATCCAAGCGCGTTGCGTCAGGCCGACAACACCTCGGCGCCACCCAGGTAAGGCCGCAGCGCCGCCGGGACGCGGATGCTGCCATCGGCCTGTTGGTGGTTTTCCAGCACGGCCACCAGCGCGCGGCCCACGGCCAGGCCCGAGCCGTTCAGCGTGTGCACCAGCTCGTTCTTGCCCTGGGCATTCTTGAACCGCGCCTGCATGCGGCGGGCCTGGAAGGCCTCGCAGTTCGAGCACGAGCTGATCTCGCGGTAGGCGTTCTGAGCCGGCAGCCACACCTCCAGGTCATAGGTGCGAGCCGAGCCGAAGCCCATGTCGCCCGTGCACAGCGCCATCACGCGGTACGGCAGCTCCAGCTTCTGCAGGATGGCCTCGGCGTGGCCGACCATCTCGTCCAGTGCGGCATTGCTCTGCTCCGGCGTGGTGATCTGCACCATCTCGACCTTGTCGAACTGGTGCTGGCGGATCATGCCCCGGGTGTCGCGGCCGGCACTGCCCGCCTCGGAGCGGAAGCAAGGCGTGTGGCCGGTGAGCTTCAAAGGCAGCTGTTCCACCGGCACGATGGTGTCGGCCACGGTGTTGGTCAGCGTCACCTCGCTGGTGGGGATCAGGTACCACTTGTTCTCGGCCGCCTCGGCATCGCCCGAGGTCACATGGAACAGGTCCTGCTCGAACTTGGGCAGCTGGCCGGTGCCCTGCAACGCCGGGGCCTTCACCAGGTAGGGCGTGTAGCACTCGGTGTAGCCGTGCTCCTGCGTCTGAACGTCCAGCATGAACTGGGCAAGCGCACGGTGCAGGCGGGCAATCGGCCCCTTCATGAAGGTGAAGCGGGCGCCCGACAGCTTGGCACCGGTCTCGAAGTCCAGGCCCAGCTTTTCACCCAGGTCCACGTGGTCCTTCACGGTGAAGTCGTAGGTGCCCGGCGTGCCCCAGCGGCGCACCTCGACGTTGCCGCTTTCGTCGCTGCCGACCGGCACGCCGTCCTGCGGCAGGTTGGGCACGGCCTGCAGCATGGCCAGCAGCTCGGTCTGGATGGCGTCGAGCCGCTCGGCGGAGGCCTTCAGCTCGTCACCGATGCCGGCCACCTCGGCCATCACGCGTTCGACCTCGGCTGCAGTGTCCTCGCCCTTGGCAGCCTTGCCCTTGAGCATGCCGATCTGCTTGGACAGGCTGTTGCGCTGGGCCTGCAACTCTTCGGTCCGGGTCTGGATGCGCTTGCGCTCTCCTTCAAGCTCGCGGAAGCGGGCCTCGTCCAGAAAGGGCTGCGGGTTCTTGCGCAGGGCCAGCTTGGCGAGCACGCCATCGAGGTCTTTGCGCAGCAGGGCGATGTCGAGCATGGTGGTGTTCTTTTCGAAAGGATTCAGTGTGGGCCAGGGCGCGTCAGGCCTGGCTTCGTTCGGAGGGCAGCGGGCGATCCAGGCCGGTGCCGCCCAGCCCCTTGGGCAGCGGGAAGCGCACGTGCTCTTCCACGCCCTGCATGCGGCGCACCGAGACGGCGCCCAGCGCCTTGAGCTGGCCGATGACCCGCTGCACGAGCACGTCGGGCGCCGAGGCGCCGGCCGTCAAGCCGACGCGCGGACGGCCTTCGAACCAGCTGGACTGCAGGTCTTCCGGGCAGTCGACCATGTAGGCCGGTGTGCCCAGGCGCTCGGCCAGCTCGCGCAGGCGGTTGCTGTTGGAACTGGTCGGGCTGCCCACGACGATGACCACGTCCACCTGCGGCGCCATGATCTTGATGGCGTCCTGGCGGTTCTGGGTCGCGTAGCAGATGTCCTGCTGCTTGGGTTCGCGGATGTGTGGGAAGCGCTGCTTGATGGCGTTCAGGATGCCCGCCGCGTCGTCGACCGACAGCGTGGTCTGCGTGACCACAGCCAGCTTCTCGGGGTTGTGCACGTGCACGCGGGCCACGTCGTCGATGTCTTCCACCAGGTAGATGCCGTCGTCGAGCTGGCCCATCGTGCCCTCGACCTCGGGGTGCCCCTTGTGGCCGATCATCAGGAATTCGTAGCCCTCGCGGCGCAGCTTGGCCACCTCGATGTGCACCTTGGTGACCAGCGGGCACGTCGCGTCGAACACGCTGAAGCCGCGGCGATCGGCTTCCTGCCGCACCTCCTGGCTGACGCCGTGGGCGCTGAAGATCAGCGTGGCGCCCGGCGGCACCTCGGCCAGGTCCTCGATGAAGATGGCGCCCTTGCCCTTCAGGTCGTTGACGACGTAGGTGTTGTGCACGATCTCGTGGCGCACGTAGATCGGCGCGCCGAACTGGGCCAGCGCCCGTTCGACGATCTCGATGGCGCGGTCGACTCCGGCGCAGAAGCCGCGCGGTTCGGCAAGCAGGACGTCCTGCACGTGGGGCGTCAAGGGCACGGTGCGCGCTCCTTCAGAGCACGCCGATCAGCTGCACCTCGAAGGTGACAGGCTGGCCGGCCAGGGGGTGGTTGAAGTCGAACAGCGCCCACTCGTCGGTGGTCTCGCGCACGACGCCGGCAAACGAGCCGCTGCCATCGGGCGTGGGGAACTGCACCACGTCGCCGACGTTCCAGGTCTCGTCCGGGTCGCCAAGCTGGCGCAGCAGCGACAGCGCCACCTTCTGGACCATCTCGGGGTTGCGGGGGCCGAAGGCCTCGCCGGGCTCAAGCTGGATGACGGTGCGCGTGCCTTCGGTCAGGCCGATCAGGCGGGCTTCGAGCGCGGGCGACAACTCGTTCGAGCCGATCGACAGGGTGGCCGGCTTCTCGTTGAAGGTGTTGACCAGGTCGTCGCCATCCGGCCCCGCCAGGCGGTAGTGCAGGGTCAGGAAGGAGCCGGGTTGGACGGTGG
>JAJUHM010000443.1 GCA_029279925.1 Aquabacterium olei | reverse complement strand
CATGTCACACGCGGCGCGGGCGTCGCACACCCGCCCCTGGCTGCGCTACACTCAAGCCCACAGCGCCGATTTGTCCGGATTGCGGGCGCTCAAGAAATGCCGCTAAAGAGGGCGCTGCTCAGACCGGCCCCTGCTTTAATGCGAGGCCGGTTTTTTGTTGTCATCATCGTTGTAGCGTCATGTCTTCTCTCGGGGTCGTCACCCCTGCCACCATGCACTTCAGCACGCCGCTGCCGCTGCAAAGCGGCGCCGTGCTGCGCGACTACACCCTGGTCTACGAAACCTACGGCCGGCTCAATGCCGACCGCAGCAACGCCGTGCTCGTGTGCCACGCGCTCAACGCGTCGCACCATGTGGCCGGCGTGCATGCCGACGAACAGGGGCGCCCTCTTCCCAAGAGCGAGGGCTGGTGGGACAACCTGATCGGCCCCGGCAAGCCGCTGGACACCGACAAGTTCTTCGTCATCGGCATCAACAACCCGGGATCGTGCTTCGGCTCGACGGGCCCGATGCACACCAACCCGGACACCGGCAAGCTCTATGGCGCCGACTTCCCCGTGGTGACGGTGGAAGACTGGGTGAACGCCCAGGCCCGCGTGCTGGACCGCCTGGGCATCGACAAGCTGGCAGCCGTGTTGGGCGGCAGCCTGGGTGGCATGCAGGCGCTGAGCTGGACGTTGCAACACCCCGAACGCGTCGGGCACTGCGTGGCGATCGCCACGGCGCCCAAGCTGTCCGCGCAGAACATCGCCTTCAACGAGGTGGCGCGCCGGGCCATCGTGACCGACCCCGACTTCCACCACGGCCACTTCTACGAGCACGGCGTGGTGCCCCGCCGCGGCCTTCGCGTGGCCCGCATGATCGGCCACATCACCTACCTGTCGGACGACGTGATGGAAGAGAAGTTCGGCCGCGAGATGGTGGGCCGCGAACTCGGTGACGCCCCGCGCTACAGCACGCAGGACATCGAGTTCCTGGTGGAAAGCTACCTGCGCTACCAAGGCGACAAGTTCAGCGACTACTTCGACGCCAACACCTATCTGCTGATCACCCGCGCGCTGGATTACTTCGATCCGGCGCGGCACCACGGTGGCGACCTGAGCGCCGCTCTGTCGAAGGCCCTGGCGAAGTTCCTGGTCGTCAGCTTCACGACCGACTGGCGGTTCTCTCCGGCCCGCTCGCGCGAGATCGTCAAGGCCCTGGTCGACAACCGCCACGACGTGAGCTACGCCGAGATCGATGCACCCCATGGCCATGACGCCTTCCTGCTGGACGACCCGCGCTACCACGGCGTCGTGCGCGCCTACTTCGAGCGCATCGCACAGGACATGGGCCGCCAGGCCGCCCCGCTGAACAGCGTGCAGGGTCAGCCTGTGCGCATGGCCGTCTGAGGCGGGGGAGGAACACGATGATCGAACGCGACCTCCACCACGTGATCGCCGAGCTGGTGCCCCCGGGCTCCCGCGTGCTCGACCTGGGCTGCGGCAACGGCGCCCTGCTGGCCCACCTGCGCGACACCCGCCAATGCACCGGCTACGGCATCGAGATCGACGACGCCAAGGTGCTGGAATGCGTGCGCCGTGGCGTCAACGTCATCCAGCGCAACCTGGAAGAAGGCCTGAGTCTGTTCGAAGACAACAGCTTCGACGTGGTGCTGCAGCTCGACACCCTCCAGCACCTGCGCAACACCGAAGCCATGCTGCGCGAGACGGCGCGCGTGGGCCGCATCGGGCTGGTCAGCTTCCCGAACTTCGCGCACTGGCCGCACCGGCTGAGCGTGCTGCGTGGCCGCATGCCGGTCACGCGCGCCCTGCCCTACCAGTGGTACGACACGCCCAACATCCGCGTCTCGACCTTTGCCGACTTCGAGGTGCTGGCCCGCAAGAACGGCCTGCGCATCCTGGCCTCGTTCGGGCTCCAGGGTGGCAAGACCGTGACCATGTGGCCCAACCTGCTGGCCAGCACCGCCGTCTTCAAGTTCGAGCGGGGCTGAACCGGACTCAGAAGGCGTGGCGCACGCCCAGCGTGTAGGTGTGGCCCTTATTGTAGCCCGACACCTTCTCGTGGTCCATCATGTAGGCGGCATACACGTCGGTGCGCTTCGACAGATTGTGGTCGTAGGCCAGCGTGAAGATGCTGTGCGTGACCCGCACCGTCGAGGCGCTGCCTTCCGACGGACGCTCCTTGCTCTGGCCGAATGCCGTCAGGATCTTGCCCGACTGGGTGACCGGCACGGATGCGCTCAGCTGCCAGACCTTGGTGTCGATGTTCTTGGCGCCGGTGAAGCCGCTGTTGTCCAGCTCACCGTACTGCGCGAAGAACTTGGCAAACCCTGCGTCGTAGCTGGCGCCGATCAGGCCGAAGTTCTGGCGCTGCCCCTTGACGAACGCCGCCTTGGGCGCCGCCGTGCTGCCCACGGTCTGCCAGGCACCGACCACGGTGAACGGCCCGCTGCTGTAGCGGGTGTGCAGGGCGTAGCCGTTGCGCTGGCTCTTGTCGGCGGTCTCGCCGAACTGCGCGGCCGCCGTCGCAGAGAAGCCGGACACCACGGGCGTCGAGTACGAGATGGCGTTGCTCCAGCCGGAGTCACCCAGGTCGTTGCCCCACTTGCCACCGAAGGTCAGCTGGGTCATGGGCGACAGCCCGAACGAGCCGCCGAAGGCCTCGGTCTGCAGAACAGCCAGGTAAAGCATGTCAATCTGGCGACCCAGGGTCACCTTGCCCATCCCGCTCTGCAGGTAGACGTTCGCGTTGCGCGACCACATCGGGTCGGCCGAGCCGAAACGGCCTGACGCGCCGGTATCGGGACGCAGAAAGCCTTCCAGAACGAAACCGGCCTTCAGGCCGCCGCCCAGGTCTTCGACGCCCTTGAACCCCAAGTAGCTGGTGGTGAGCTGGTTGGGCTCGACCCGCGTGACGCGCTTGTTGTCAGCCGACCCATCGGTGCCGCTGAACTGGTAGCTGCCAATGGCGAGGTCGATGACGCCATAGACGTTCAAGGAGCTTTGAGCCTGGACGGCCGAGCCCAGCACGAGCAAGACGGCTGGGGCGATGTACTTCTGGAGGGACATGGACAGGTGACTCCGTATGGGATGGATGCTGTTCACCGCCTTG